>JALRCK010000023.1 GCA_023262305.1 Deltaproteobacteria bacterium | reverse complement strand
GCGCCACGCCGAATGCGTTCGTGGAGTATAGGGCGGGGGTGGCACTTTATCGCTAGTACTCGATAGTTCGCTGCACAGCGTCCGCCAATCGGTGCCGCGCCAAAAACTGCCCCTCAAGCCCCGGAGCGAACGGCACGGGAGTATCGAGACTTGCCACTCGACACACCGGAGCGTCTAAATGCTCGAAGAGGTGCTCACTTATGTATGCTGCGACCTCACCGCCCACCCCCCCAAAGAGCGTGTCCTCGTGAAACACCACAACTCGACCCGTGCGCACAACCACGTGCCGAATCGCCTCATAGTCGAGAGGGACGAGAGTGCGTAAATCCAAAATGGCTATCGACAACTCTGGATACTCATCCGCTACCTTGCTCGCCCAATGCACTCCAGCGCCGTAGGTTATGATGACAAGCTGCTCACCCTCTCGATGCATACGCGCCTCGCCGAAGGGAACGAAATAATCGCCCCCCGGCACATCACCTGAAACACTTCTGTAGAGAAGCTTGTGTTCAAAGAAGATCACGGGATTTGGATCCTCAAATGCAGTCATAAGAAGACCCTTCGCATCAGCGGGAGTGGCAGGATAGGCGATCTTAAGACCTGGCGTATGCGCGAACCACGCTTCATTTGACTGAGAGTGAAACGGTCCGGCACCCGTACCAGCACCTGTCGGCATGCGCACCACCACGTTGGCGTTCTGTCCCCATCGATAGTGGCTCTTCGCCAAGTTATTGACGACCTGGGTAAATCCGCTCGAGACAAAATCAGCGAACTGCATCTCAACCATGGATCGCCGCCCCGCGATGCTCAACCCCAGGGCTGCTCCCAAGATTGCAGACTCGCACAGGGGGGTATTCCTAACCCGATCCCTACCGAACTCCTTCATGAAGCCGTCTGTGACTTTAAATACGCCACCATAATCAGCGATATCTTGCCCCATCAACACAAGATCGGAGTGGCGCCGCATCCCCCTTCTCAGCCCATCCGACACTGCATCGATGAAACGCATCGCAGATGACCCCTCCTCAGCCTTTTGGCTCGGCATGAGCGGCGCAGGAGCATAGACATCAGAGATCTCCGTTTCGACTGAAGGTTCAACATCAGGCTCTTGAAAGGCACGCTCAATACTGGACTCAATCTCTGCCAGAAGCTCGGCACGAATACTCTTCATCTCCTTTCTAGAGAGACGTCTCTGTTTCACGAGATGTCTTTCAAACCGAGCTATCGGGTCTCGTTTAGCCCACTCCTCAAGCAGCTTTTTCGGAACATACTTCGTGCCAGAGGCCTCCTCATGACCGCGCATCCGAAAGGTCCGACACTCGACCAACACCGGTCGAGGTTTCTTTCGGATCGACTGGACCAGCTTAGCTAAGGTTTCATGCACCACAACGAAATCGTTGCCATCGATCGTCATGCCCTCGATACCATAGCCAGCGGCCTTGTCAGCTATTGCATTACATCGAAACTGCTCGGATGTCGGGGTCGAAAGGGCGTAGCCGTTGTTTTCAACGATGAAAATGACCGGCAGGCTCCACACCGCCGCAACATTTAGGGCCTCGTGAAAATCCCCCTCTGAGGTGCCGCCCTCGCCGCTAAAAACGATCGTAACCTGACCACTCTTATTAAGCTTGGAAGCTAGGGCGATACCATCAGCAACAGCAAGCTGTGGTCCAAGGTGGGAGATCATGCCGACAATTTTGTAGTCTTGTGTGCCGAAATGGAACGACCTGTCCCTGCCCTTGGTAAACCCGGTCGACTTTCCTTGCCACTGCGCAATGAGCCTCCAGAGAGGTATCCCACGCGCTGTAAACACCCCGAGATTGCGATGGAGAGGCAGTATGTATTCGTCTGCATTCAATGCGAGCGCACTCCCTACAGCGATCGCCTCTTGGCCGATTCCTGAGAACCACTTACTGACCCTTCCCTGTCGCAAAAGAAGAAGCATCTTCTCCTCTATGAGGCGGGGATACACCAACGCCGTATACAGCTCGCGCGGAGAACGCTTTACTCTCTTGTTCTCCCGCCGCTGCTTAACCGATCGGGTTCTCTTTCGTTGCACACGAACCTTGGGCATAAAAATCTCTTGGAACGCTTCATATGCTGGCGAACCGCGCCACCACGTTTCCCTGCGGAGCTTACCAAGGGGGGGGCAAGGGGTCGAGATGAAAGAAAATCCTTTACGAGGCGAGATCCACCCGAGGAGGCACAGCAAGGAAAGCATCGAGAGCCTCATCTGCAACGTTCTCAAGGGCAAGAACAGCATCGTAAGGATCGCCCTTCAGACGAAGCGCATGCGCCACCGCCGGCTCAGTCTTTAGCCCCTGCTCCTTCAGGAATCTCAGGGCGCTCCTCCAACGGTCACCCCCTCGGGTGACGACGCGATGCGTCTGCACGAGGTGCTGAAACGCACGCTGCTGCTCAACGGGGATAGCTTGCGCAAAGATCTCGTACTCCCACTCTCCGTGAAAAAAAGACACCACCACCGCAGCGGTACACGATTCGGAGCGTCTACTGCGAAACCCTCGTAATCCACCGAAGAGATCAAGCACCCTCACCTCAAACGCAACCAGGTCATGCGCCTCACATATGATGTCGAGGTCGCTCGACGGAATATCGATATCTAGGTTGACGGTACTCACCAACACAGGGTCAAACTCCGCCAATGAGGTGAGAACCCCGAGCGCTTGAATATCAGCAAAAGCACTTTGTTGCCGAGGGGTCCCCCTTTCGAGATACCTCGGGTCTCGCCAGTTGACGGTGCTCAAATCCTCACACCTCCCCCTTTCGTGCTCAACCTTCGGGAGATCGCGTCGGCCATCTCTGCGGTCGAAACGCACCGCCCCTCTCCCGAAAATATATCAGCAGTCCGCGCCCCATCTTCAAGCGCATGGACCACCGCTCGATCCATGGCGTCAGCCTCGTCGCTCCATCCGAAAGCGAAACGGACCATCATTGATGCCGAAAGTATCTGAGCTATAGGATTGGCGATTCCCTTTCCGGCGATGTCAGGGGCTGAGCCCCCTGAAGGCTCAAAGAGCCCGAACCCCTGCGCATTCAGGCTCGCTGACGGCATTACCCCCAGTGAACCCGGAAGACCGGCAGCCAGATCAGAGAGGATGTCTCCGAAGAGATTCGAGGTCACGATAATATCGAATCGTGATGGATCTTTGACGAGTTGCAAGGCGCAATTGTCAACCAACATGTCCTCCAACTCGACATCAGGGTACCCCTTATGAACTTCCCGAACGACATCCCTCCACAATTTTGATGTGTGCAAGACATTAGCTTTATCAACTGAGGTTACTCGACTCCGACGCTTCTGCGCTGCCTGGAAGGCAACGTGTGCGACGAGTGCAATCTGATCCTCAGAGTACTCACACGTATCTCGTGCAATCCTCTTACCCCCCTCTTCTCTCAGGGTGTGTTCGCCAAAATAGACGTCACCCTGAAGCTCTCGGATTATCAAGAGATCAATCCCCTGGTGAACCAGCTCTCTTTTGAGAGGTGAGATAGCTTCAAGCTGAGGGTACACCGTAGCCGGACGAAAATTCGCCGCTAGCCCAAAGGTCTTACGAAGCGCCAATATCGAACGGGTTTCACACCCCTTCCACTTCGGGAGATCCGACTCCGCAAGAGGTCCTCCGACTGAACCGAAGAGGATAGCGTCACTGCGTCGACAGACCTCAATTGTTTCTTGAGGGAGATGTTCCCCATACTCATCAAACGCAGCTCCTCCAACCAAAGCTGATGTAAACGCAAAGGATCGCCCAAAGAGCTCGCCTACTCGCTCAAGCACTGGGAGGGTAGCAGCCATTACTTCTGGACCTACGCCATCACCTGACAGTACCGCAATCTTCTTGTGTTCCATACAGTCACCTATTGGGAGTTCCGATGCTAAAGAATGAATACTCTTGAAGCCTCGCTTTCGTCGCACGAATGTCGGGCAAACGGGAGCGAAGGAAATCCATGTCATCCAGCCCGTTGAGCAGGCAGTGTTTCAGGTACGGGTCACATGGGAACTGCCATTCACGCCCATCGTGGGCAACAACTACTTGGCGCTCAAGGTCAACCGTGAGAACCACCTCCCCCTCCGTGCACTCGCGAAGCAATGCATTCGTAGTATCGCGGTCAAGGCGCACGAGAAGCAAACCATTCTTACCGCTATTGGAGGCAAAAATATCTGCGAACGACGGCGCGATGACAACTCGGATCCCCGCACTTCGCAGCGCCCACACCGCGTGTTCCCGTGATGAACCACAACCGAAATTACTATCAGTGATCAGCACCTGAGCGCCCCGGTAGCGATCCTGATTCATAAAAAAGCTCGGATCACTCGCACGAAGTCGCACGAAGAGATGCTCGCCGAACCCTTCTCGGGATGTGCTCGTAAGGAACTGCGCGGGAATAATCATATCGGTGTCGACATCCTTGAGAGGAAGCGGCGCTCCGAGCGACCGGACTGTTATAAATGGCTCCATACCTTCCTCCTACTCTTCGTACGCTGTTATACATCCTGCGACTGCACTCGCAGCCACAGTCGCAGGGGATGCAAGGTGCGTAATGCTTCCTTCTCCCTGCCGACCGATGAAATTTCGATTTGAAGTGCTTACACACCGCTGCCCAGCGGGCACCTTGTCGTCATTCATTCCCAAACACATCGAACATCCAGGCATTCGGAAATGAGCCCCGGCGGACTCGAAGATCTCACGCAAGCCCTCCCGCTCCGCTTGAGCAGCAACCGCCTCCGAACCCGGTACCACATACAAGGTGACATTAGGGTGTACCGAACGTCCCTTCATGACGCCGGCTGCGACTCGGAGGTCCTCAATACGACCATTGGTGCACGACCCTATAAACGCCCACTGAATGGAGACACCACGCATCGGTTGGCCCTCCTTAAGCTTGGTGTAGGCAAGTGCCTGCTCGGCCACTGCTCGATGCGTAGATGGGAGATTCGCAACGACTGGCACCAGCCCACTGATCGGCATTGCCTGCTCAGGATTTGTTCCCCATGTGACCATCGGCGTGAGGTCGGTTACATCGATCGCGACCTCTCGATCATACGAGGCCGCCTCATCACTCGAGAGGGATCTCCAGTGCGCCTCTGCTCGCTCCCAATCGGAATCCTTGGGAGCATACAGGCGATTCTTGATGTAGGCGATAGTGACATCGTCCGGGGAGATCAGCCCCCCCCGTGCGCCACACTCAATGCTCATGTTGCAAATGGTCATGCGCTCCTCCATCGTCATCGCACGAACCGCACTACCACAGTATTCGATCACATGCCCATTTGCGCCTGAGATGCCGATCTCCGCGATTAACTTTAAGATTGCATCCTTGGCAGAAACACCCGGCTTCATCATGCCATCAAACCGCACCCTCATCGTCTTAGGCTTATGCTGAAGGAGCGCGCCCGTCGCCAAGACATGCCCGACTTCGCTTGTGCCGATGCCAAAAGCTAACGCCCCGAAGGCACCGTGGGTTGAAGTGTGCGAATCGCCACAGACTATCGTCATACCCGGCTGCGTGATACCGAGCTCCGGACCGATGACATGAACTATCCCCTGATACCCCGAGTCAAAATCGAAGAGCGTAACGTCGAACTCCTTGCAGAATCGGCGAAGTGTTTCAACTTGAGCACGAGCTGAATCATCCAGAATCTCAAACCGGTTTCGGCGGGTCGGGATGGCATGATCAAGCGTTGCAACAACCCGGGTCTTATCAAAAAGAGGGATACTGCGCTCTTTGAGGAGCGTAAAAGCCTGCGCCGATGTCACCTCATGCATAAGCATCAGATCGATCACCAGTATGTCAGGCGTTGACGTTTCGGCATTCGCGGTCACCACGTGCGAATCCCAAATCTTTTCAATAATGTTCTTTGCCATGATTGCTCCTAACCAACGTAATCACACGAACGAATATGCCCCCTCTTCTCACATAAAAAAAAAGCCCCGCCTTTCAGCAGAGCCTTGAAGAATGCATGTGCGCGACCCTGCCTCTAGGATGTAGCCCGTAGGAGACCTTCTAGAGTGTGGAGTGCGTGATGAGTCATGTGCGTTACCTGTGATGTTTCCACACTACGAGGGGTCCTGACTCAAATCAATTAAAAAGACGAGGGAACGCTGCGTTCTGAAAACTCCTCGGTGTCCTCCGCAAACCTGCGCACATCCCCGACAAGCACTATTGGACCGTTCGATTCATATCCGTTCCCGGCAAGGGCTGTCATACCCCTCTCCCTTCCAACCTTAGGTCAACAACTTAGGTGGTGTTTTTTCGCAAAAAACCCCTGACGTCAGTCTCCATGCCGTGTTAACGTGTCGGTCCGAGTAAGGCTTGTGCCTCTCGGCAACTTACGTCATTCAGATAGTCCAGGTCCTCCCTCCCTGCTTTCAAGGGGCGCCCCACTTTTAGAGGGCAACTTCGGAAGAGACCTAGAGATAGCCAAGGATCGATTACACAGGCTGTGACTGAGGTACTTCTACCGGTACGTCCGCCTCGATCTAAACCCTCCGGAGGATGGAGCAGAGCTATCGAGCAATTCGAAAAGATTAACGATGGTCGCTTTGCGGCGACGCCTCGTTTTTACTGGGCGCTTGGTGAGCCCAACAGACATTTTTTGCTTTACAAAGAAAGACTCATGGAATCTCCTACAGACCTCACATCTCACAAGCTGAAGAAGCTCTCCGATGAAGTAAAGCCGATCGATCTTGCCTCGGGGAAAGATGTTACCTTAGGGCATCGCCCCACTACCCACGATCCAGCGATACACATCAGAGGACTATCTCGGCTCGATCTGAACGTGCCACTTTTCTCGTACCTCCCTGCCCCGGGAGACACCTTCCAGATATGCCCCAGCATTAAGGCCATAATCCTGGACTTTGACGGAACAACTATGAAGTTCGATTACACCGAGGGGATGCGACAGAAGGCATACAGGCGCGCAATACAGTCAATCGCGATCGAGACCTTGGGTCGAAAGCTGAGCAGATCAGAGATCATTGCGTGCCACAATCCAGCCATCAACAGACCCGAAGAGGAGATGGCTGAGGTGATCGCGACCGGACTCTCCTCCATAGTAGGAAAGACCGTGCATGGGGCAGACCTGTTTGGTCGATGGTTGGAGCAGTGCGAGCACTTACTGACACACCACCAACAGCGCTACGGGCGGTCGCCTCACTCTGCTATCGTGAAGGGTATGAGAAGCCTCCTTGATGGAGCGAACGCCAGAAACATCCCCGTTTCAATCTGCACCGCCGGCGCTCACCAATTCGTGGAGCCGCTGCTCAAAGCGGGGGGGCTCACAAAATATCTGCACCACGCGGGAAATGTCTTCGTTAACCGACACCCTGACATTCGCTCAAAGCCACACGCCGATCCCTATCTCTTGGTATGCCGCAAACTCAATCTTCAACCCTCCGAAATTTTAGTCGCCGAGGACTCGGCGACAGGAGCTCTTGCCGCCCTGCGAGCTGGTGCACGGGTCATCTTCCAGCCTTCAGGAAACCGGGAGCAAACCTTAAGAAGTTTGCTCTGGCAGGTAAAACAAGAGCACTCAGAGTGGATTCACGGACGACCTGGGGCAGTAACGGTACTCTCCCGAGATCAGGGATGGAACCAGGTTAAGTTCCCCTCCTTACCACAGACACCAAGCAACCCTTGATCTAGCTCATCGGTCTATATACTACCTTGTTGAAGGATTCCTCAGCATGGTACGACTCTACAGGCTTGGACGTAGCTGGTAAGCACCGTTGCTCACACAGCTATGCTATTGTGGCGGGACAAAACCCCCGGGGCTTATGCATATCCTCAAACGAGTCTTCACCTCGATGTCTCAACGAGGGGTCGAGAACACTATCATACTGGCTCTCTCCGTCGCGCTCTTCACCTACGGCATAGGATCCATTCCGCCGAAGCTTCACCACTTCGAGGAATGGATAGACATGCAGTTCCACTTCCTCTCAGATGGCTGGGGAGCTTTCTGGCGCGAATACTCCCAGTTTGGGACGAATGACACCAACGCGGCGGTCCGTTCGCCGTTATGGCTCCTCCTCATCGGGCTCTCCTCAAAACTTTTCAGCGATCCACTAATCGCCCATCGCCTCCCGAGCACGCTCCTCGTGGCCCTAGCGCCCGTGCTTCTTGCCGAAATAACAAGGCGCTTCTACAGAAAGGACATGGCGCTCTTCGTTGGCTTGGCGGCGGTGGGAAGTCAGCACCTCATGTTCCTTGGGAGGATCGGAGGATATGTAGCACCAACAACGACCCTCCTCCTCTTTATCATGCTATGCGCTATGAGTGTCGCGTGGGAGAACAGTCGCAAGGCTTGGATCCCCCTGGGCATCGGCTTCATGCTCATGCCGATGATGTACTCCACTATTCGGTACATGTCCTTGATGGCGCCCCTGATTATAGGGCTTGAGTTCCTTCGGTCGGCGGAATTTAGGAGGCGACACATCCTTCCTCTTGTGGTCAGCCTCGCTGTGTTGGGCGGCTACATGAGCATCTTCGTTCGAGACAACCTACTGATCACTGCAGTGAATTTTTTTCGCGCTCGTGGAGAGCAACACCTCCTTACGGAGGAGATGATCCGCGCTACTGAACAGGCAGGACAAAGCTCCCTCATAGACCGGATGATAGAGGTTGCCACGACCAAAGGGAGTGAAAATATCCAGCGGATAGTTCCCCTCTACTGGAAGGACGGGCAGCGCTTTTTTGACTGGTACTATCCGTGGCTCTACCATTCAATGCATAAGGTTATAACGGTGCTTTTCCTGGCCGGCTTCGCGGTAGCGGCGATACGCTCCTGGCGTAGTCCGCGGTATGCCCTATGGCCGCTGTGGTCTCTCCTAGGATGGGTCCCCCTCCTGGTGACGACCGGCATAACCAACAACCGCATGCTCAATGGACTTCCTGCAGATCTGTTCCTTGCAACGCTCGGACTGATGGTGCCGTATGACATCATCTCGCGACTCGTTGGTCCCCGCCTTACGATTATCCCTCAGGTGATGATGATTGGAGCGCTGGCATACTACATCCACTTCTCATTCGATCGATTGATAGTCGACTGCCTGCAGCAGTGCAGGTAGCCCCTCAAGGGAGTCGGCTTTGCTTCTGCAGCGAGGAGCGTGTGCTCAGGCTGACTCAGAGAAGTACGTCTTTACGATGTTGCGCCAATTATTCTCAAAGATGATCACAAAAACATCGAGCTTGAGAAGATGGGGCAAAACCCGTGCACTAACTCGGGGCTTACCGGACTGAAAATCAAACTTGAAATCATCAATCACGGCATACAGGCGAGGAAGGAGGCGCCGAAAGTGTTTAAGCTTTTCAACCTCCGACCCCACCACGATGAGCCGATCACCGTGCGTCATCAGCTTATTCTTTTTGAGCCATTGCTCAGTGACACTCGTGGCTGACTTTGTTCGTGATGAGAGGAAAACTATAGAATGCTTCTTTCGAATCGCGCGCAGTGCGGCTGGAGCATGCGCAATCACTTTATCGGACATGATAAGATCTGGAGAGAAGAGCACCTGCCGATCGAGCATTCCACCGTGACACGCTCGCATGAGCCGCTTGCGATGGTCGGCGACGGTCATGTCGATGTCGACGGTGACAATACTCTTCTTTGCTCTGCCTGTGACTGAGGCTTTCTTTGGCATACCTGCCCTCTTGTTCGCTCGATATCTTTCGCGAGCATCTCATACTTATCACTCGTCTCAGAGTACAGAAAGATCTGCACCCTTCCTCCGCCCTTTTGACCGTACAGGTTCCAGCGGGCCACCACCTCCTCAGGAATCACCCCCGGGTTAATCGTGAGAGTTGGAGAGAGGTCAGGATTCACAACATTCTCCGCTCCGACGACCTGCATGAGCAGAGCATGGTGATGCGCTATCCTCTCCCGAAGAGCGGCAACATCAAATGCCCGCAGCTTGTCACGAAAGTCTTGAAAGAGCGGGAGTGCGGGCGTAAATGGGGTCTCGCCGATTTTCTGGTAGTCCAAATACTTCCATGGGCTCAGATAGCTCGGAGTGTCTTCGAGGTTTTTTTGGAGAAAATCTTTATCCACCACCAAGAGACTTAACACCGGAGCAGCTCCCAAAAGCTTACTAGAAACCGTGCTCCATACCGGGGAGCGTGGAGCAGGCCAAAATGGAAAGCCAGACACGGCATCGACGAACGTAGCGTTCTGGTCGCCGTTGTACTGGCTCTGGCTCGTTTCAAACAAAACTTTAATGGAGTGCTCACTTGAAGGGTCGTGCTTGCCGTAGTGCTCCAAGAGCGTCTTCCATCTCTTGGCAAACTTATCATTCTCAATATCAGAGGTATCGACTCTCAAAGAACCACGATAGGAGGCGATGAAAGCCTCCACCGCCAGAGTCCCCGAACCGGTATAGATCACTATCTCAGAGGTGCTTGGGATAGCAAATTTCTCGCGAAAGAGCCCTAGGATCTCTCGGTGTATGGCAGCAAACCGCTCCTCCCGGTGGTGGTAGTCGACGGTGACATCTATTCGAGTTGAAATATTTGGGCCAAACAAGGGTTAGTTCTCCTTGACGACGAGTTAATTATTGAAGACGTTTTGAAGCTTTGACTCTCCTCGATGTCGCTTACCTCTAAAGTGATCAATCGCATCCACCTTAATAACTTTAAGTGACGATACCCCAGTAAACAGCTCAAGCTCACGCTTGAGCTTCTCCTCATCCTGAACCTTCGCTGCAAGCACAACGAGATCACTTTCACTCGACTGCACAAATTTAATTCGATCACAGATCGAATACTCCCAGAGAAGAAATTCAAAGTCTGCAAGGTCAACTTCCGTAAGGAGCCGCTCGCCCACCCTGACAACGTTCTTAAGCCGCCCAAGTGGTCGCTTGAAGACCGGCAAGGTCCGGGGACATACACAGGATGCTCGCGTAGCCTCCAGCACATCTCCAACTCGATATCGTATCAGTGGGGTCGACTTATTGGAGAAATCGGTAACGATCGCTTCTCCAATTCCCTCTCTCAGGGACTTTCCATCCTTGACCACCTCAAGAAAGACATTCTCACTCTGGACGTGGTAGAGCTCCCCCTGTTCACATTGGTGCCCCATGCCACTAAATTCCGCTGAGGCATACTTATCAAGGATCTGGCAGTTGAATACCTTCATCACGAGCTTCCGAGCCCGCGGCGGCGCCACCTGCGTGCTCGGGAGAATGGCGTTCACCCGCAACTGGATGTTGTTGCGGTGAGCGTACTTGGCGATCGCCTCAATCGCCTCCCAGTATCCTGTGATAACGAAAGGCTCAAGGCGATTGATTTCATCACAGAAGTGCGCCAATTCCTCATCATCGAGCAGATCGAACTCATAGAAGTGTCGATTAGAGAGGAACGCGTCAAAGGCCTCCACCTTGGGATTCTTGACCGTGCTGGCGTACTTGTACCAGAACCGCATCTCTTTGCTCCCCCACTCCCATCCAGACCACTCAAAGAGCCGCATCCAAACCGCCCATCGGCGATCAAGTTGCTCGGTATCGCAGGTAAAGCTCATGCGAGCACCTGTGCTGCCACTCGTTCTGATGAGGAGCGAGCTTTCGTTAACTGCGTCACCCTGGAATGAAAGATCGCCGAGCCCTAGAGAGAGTGCGGATTTTTCAACAAGGGGCAGGCGTTCGATATCCGCTATCCCCTGAATGCTGGCCATATTCACGCCATGCGTGTCGTAGAGCTTTTTGTAGAACGGCACATTCGCATACGCGTACTGCACGATCGATCTGAAGCGCTCATCTTTGTATTGTTGCCACTGGGAGGGGGACCAGAACTGGGTCTCTTTGTACTCCTGCCAATAGTCGAGGCTCTTGCCACTCATGGTGTAGTGGTGAAGGTTGAAGAGCTCACGGTACCACTTAAGAGGAAAAGGGATCCCGCTGACATCGGTCCAGGTTGTTCCGAAAAATTTCTTTTCTGTCATAAAACCGCTACAGACTCACGCCTGGCCTCCATCACCGAGTGTAACGATGCTAAGGAGCGTACCAAGACGCCTCAATCCTTCGATCCTCTTTGTTTGATGCGAGACATTTCGTGATGTGTTCGCGGAAGGTTATGACACATCGCCCTATAGGCGGGACGGTCACAAAGGCCTCGATAATGTGAATATATTAGGAGGGTTATGCTAATAGCGGATTCAAAAACGGGATTCATGGGCATTAGAATTGGTCAGGAAATCTCGCTCGAGTCCCGCCTACATCTTAAAACGCCATTCAGATTTGGGCTTCAAAGCGCCTATTCCCCCTACATAAGCGGGTTTAGGCATCGGAACGCGGTAACCAATCATCCAAATGTAGGGAAAAATCTCTGGTGAGCCCCTTCCCCTGTCCGATTCACCGCGGGTCGCGGATGAACGTGGGAGGCGCGTGGGCACTCCGTGATAGAGAGGCATACTATGAGCGTAAGTAGCTCCAAGGACAGCAGTAACACCAAAGGACACTCGATAAGCGGCTCGGGGATAGACCTATCGGTAGTGGCTCCATGTCTCAACGAAGAGGGGAATATCCTCGAGCTTACTCGACGGGTCGCGGAGGTCTTCAAATCGAAAAAGATCAGGGGTGAGCTAATTTTAGTGGACGACGGCAGCACCGATCGTACCTATGAGACTATCATCGCGTTGATGAGGGAGTATCCAATCCTTCGGGTCGAGCGACATCCAACGAACCTCGGAATTGAGGCGGGATGGAAGACGGGGATTGAGGCCTCACGGGGAAGATACGTGTGCCTCATGGACGCGGACCTACAAAATCCCCCTGAACAGATATGGAACCTCTATCAGGAGATAGTTTTTTCTAACGCGGACTTAGTTCAAGGATTCAGGAGCTCAATCGGGCGGTTAAGAGACTCACGGTTCCTGTTGAGCAGGGGCTTAAATATCATCCTCAACACGTGTTTCGGGATGAAGCTTCGCGACAACAAATCTGGGTTCGTAATCGCACACAAAGAGGTGCTCGCGGATGTTATTCGGCATCGCTTCCGCTATTACTATTTTCAGTCCTTCATCGCTGTTTCCGCGGCTTCCAAGGGTTACCAGATTCGAGAAGTAGAGACCCTCTTTGAGAGCCGATTCGCTGGCACATCTTTTATCTCCGGCAACCCAACTAAATTTGTTTATCGAACCCTTGTCGACGTCCTCAAAGGACTTTTTGAGTTCCGATTAAACACCAAGCGAGATAACATCCTCGCTGATTTTCTGAGGTCTCATCATCCTGTGAGGACGGAGGAGGCTCCACCTCTGTGGCGCAGACTCGCGCAAAACGTCTACTTCTGGGGTTCCCGTCTCTACCATCCCCACCTCAGCCGTCGGGTACAATTGTACTATCAGGAACTAAAGCAAAGCCAATGGCTCCAGCCGACCGATGTGCGCAAGCTTCAAGAGGCGAAACTTAGAGCGATAGTCCAGCACGCTTACAGACATGTACCGTTCTACCGAGAAAGGTTGGACTCCCTCGGGATTCGTCCAGAAGAGATTCAAAGCGTTGAGGATCTGCACAAGCTTCCTGTCCTCGACAAAAAAACGGTCGCGGGGAACCTGTACTTCAACCTTTTATCCAATAACCACAACAAGTGGAGCATTTCCCGATTGAGTTCCTGTGGATTAACTTGCGAGCCCGCCACATACTTCGCGGACAAGCACCAATTAGAAATCAGAAAGGCCGCGGCTCTGAGAGCGAGGGAGTGGATC
>JALRCK010000239.1 GCA_023262305.1 Deltaproteobacteria bacterium | reverse complement strand
CCTCCGCCAATGATCGCTGTCTTCACGAAAGAGCGCCTCGACATATGGTAGGTCGTTTCGGTCACAGCGGATTTGCGAGGAGAGTCGTTATGAGATGGTTTCATTTTACGGTTTCCGACAGAGATGCATCAGTTCCCGCCAGACTTGGCAGACGCTTGGCGCGCGTCACCTCGTTATGACGAAATGGATGACATGGGGAATCGGCAAGAGCGATTCCTAACTGCACCCTAAATTCGAAAAACACTTTGGAGTATGAGGGAGCCCAGCCACCATTGGATGAGCCAACTCTCGGTCGACCTCTTACTCGTTCTATTACCAGCAAGGACCGCAGAGGAGACGTCGCTAGCCAACAGTATATACCTGAAGTCAATGGACTGCTCGATGGTAGCTGAACCGACATTCCTATCTGATGACATCTTGGAGAAGAGCGACTGTGCGAGTTGACGCACTTAGTCTGAATCACAAGAAACCTTCCCGCATCAGGTGGTGGGAAGTAGTTAGTCGAGGGATTCCCCGGGGCATGACAATCCTTCTTCGGACTGGTGGAACGGCTAAGCTATGTTCACGCGGCTTTTCGTGTCACGAATAAAAGGATCACGCTCTATGCCCACCCACGTTCTTCGATTGCTGTATCTATACTCGCGACCGATTGTCGTTCTATGGATGCTTGTCTTCACACACGCGGCTCTTGCATTAGATTCGGCAACAGAGGTCGAAGGTATATCATCTGCACCACCCTCTCTAAAAGTGGTTCCAATACCCTCAGTGCCGGGCTTGACCGACGGACCGATGCCGATCGTGATAAACAAATCTGCTGCCATCGCGCTTGGCAAGGCATGGTTCTGGGACCAGACCGTCGGAAGTGATTCGATGGCTTGCGCAAGCTGCCATTTTCAAGCGGGAGCGGACTCTCGCACAAAGAATCAGGTAAATCCTGGAACCAATGCTAGTGGGTCATCTACGGCGCTAACATTCCAACCGGTCGCCTCCGGAAGCGTAAGGAGTGGGCCAAATTATACGCTTCGCAAGGCGGATTTTCCCTTCCATCAATTTGTAGATCCGGCAGACGCTACATCGGGGCAAAAATATCCCCCAGATGGGGAGGCACTGCGCGATGATGTATGCTCTTCTTCCGGCACGTTTAGTGGGGACTTTATCGGTCCTAGCTCCAAGAAAGCTCATTTTGAGATGTGTGGGCGCACTGCTACCGCTCCTTTCGCCATCAATGGTGTGGCTACGCGACGAGTAGAGCCGAGAAACTCGCCAACGGTTATTAACGCAATTTTTAATTTCCGTAACTTCTGGGACGGTCGGGCTAATAATATATTTAATGGGGCTAATCCATTCGGATTGAGAGACTCCGACGCGCGTGTGTGGGTGGTACAACAGAACGGCGCAACTATTCGGGAACCCTTAGTTCTCGCTAATTCCTCGTTAGCCTCTCAAGCCGTGGGTCCGCCGCTCAGCTCTGACGAGATGTCGTGCGCTGGCAGAACCTTCGCTGACATCGGGCGAAAAATACTCCCGTTGAAGCCGCTCTCAACACAATCGGTTCACCGCGACGATAGCGTATTGGGATCCCTGCGGCAGTCGACTGGTATAGGGCTCAATGCGACCTACATGCAGCTTGTGAAGAAGGCGTTTGCACCACGTTATTGGGCAGGCACCGGGGATTTCGGTCGACCGAAGGACCCAACGCAGGCACCTTATTCTCATATGGAGGCAAACTTTAGCCTCTTTTGGGGGATTGCACTGCAGATGTATCAAGGCACTCTGGTATCAGATGACAGTCCTTACGATAGGTATCGGGATGGTAATGTGTCGACTCTCTCGGATCGTCAAAAGAACGGGCTCAGTATATTCCTCGGTAAGGGCCGATGTAGTGGCTGTCATCATGGAGCTGAGTTCACAAACGCATCGGTAAATGCCCAGAGTGAGAACGGACCTCACGGCTTGGTTGAGCGTATGCCGATGTCAAATGAGAGTGCGGGGCTCTATGATCGAGGCTTCTACAATATAGGGGTGGTTCCCAGCGCATACGATATTGGCCTCGGTGGCTCGGATCCCTGGGGCAATCCTCTTTCGTTTACGAACCAGTACAAGACATACCTAGCGACCGGAATAGAGCCAAAGGATCCGTTCACCGTAGACCCTTGTTCCTTTACCACTCCAGTGGACCCAAGTAACTGTGCAACGCCTCCGAGTTCTACCGAGATTGGATTTGTTCGAGGCGCATTTAAGGTTCCAACACTCCGCAATGTTGAGTTGACGGCACCGTACATGCATGACGGAAGTATGGGAACGCTCAGGCAGGTCGTAGAGTTCTACAATCGAGGAGGAAACGTATCTAACTCAGAGCTCCATCCCGACATTAGCCGCATCGGGCTTACGAGTTCCGAGATCGATGACCTCGCGCTCTTCATGACCTCTCTGACTGACGACAGAGTTCGTTATGAGAGGGCGCCGTTTGACCACCCTGGTCTCAAGGTGCCACATGGTCACCAGGGAGATGAGAATACGGTGGCAAGTGTGAAAGGGAAGGACAACACGATCATCGCCAAAGACCTGATAATTGAGATTCCGGCTGTAGGCAGGGCTGGACGGACAACACCACCCCAAGGGTTTTGGAATCGATTGCCGTGATGAGCTCTTTGATTCGTGGGGCTAACCGGGCTGCGAGTGTTCCACCTGTCCGATGGGTGGGCAGTCATGCCGATAGCGACTGATCCTGAATGACAGTCGTCAACATGACCCCTCACATTGAAACAATCGAGAAGGATTGTGACCATCAACGATGTCGTTAACCCCAACCTGAGGTTAGTGACGGGTCGAGTATATTTTCCAGAGGATGCAAAAATGAATACAAGGATCGAAATAGTCTCGCGACCCATCGTTGTTATGGTGAGTTTGCTCTCCTCATTATTGCTTTGTTTCGACCTCGGATACGCCCAGGGCACCGGTCTCTCAACAGTCGGCGCAGTCAATCCCGGTTACGGTTTTCCTCAATACTATCAGGATAAGTCAGGCGCGGCCCTTGAACCGTGCTTGGTAACGCCAAATGATCCCGCGAACCCCGTAGCCGATCCATGCGCTCTCACGGGAACCTTGGTGGGAGGGGATGCATCGGCGATCGTGTTCCCAACAAATTTTCCGGATGAACTATTCTATAATCTGACGTCGAGCGTCATCTCAGGTATTGGAGGAGTCGCCCGCAATAGAGCCGTCCTAACCATGGCTTTAGAGGGAGCGTTCGCCACGGGGGCAGTCGCTGAGGGGCAGCAGATAGTGTTTGCTCGATTTCGTCTGCGAGTTGATGGGCTCACCCCGGGTGAGACGTATGTATTGACCTATCCGTACGGCGTAAAATCCTTTCAGGCCGATCCAAATGGTGTGATTAATTTCACTGACGACCAGGGGTGCTTGACTGCCGGGTGCGCCTTTGATTCCGTACTTACCTCAACAAATATCGGACCCTTTCTACAGTGGGATCCCGCGGAATCTGCCCCGCCGCCGGGGTATGTGGGCGATCCCAACATCACGCACACCGTGGTAGGCAGCCCGTTCAACACAAATGTATTCCGTCTTCGGGGTCCCAATGTGGGGGGAGTAGGAATCGATCTGATCGAAACCGATCAGTTCTCGCTACTGGGAAAGGTGTATAGTGGTGCGGTTGCGACCGCATTAACGGTTGATCGAGCGAGCTACTCAAGGAATGACTCCGCAAATGCAAAGATAAGTGTTTTTGCGCGCTCCTCAGGTGATGCAACTTTGATAGCGACCGGGGACGGCATCCCCACTACGACGATGACCAAAGATGTCACGTCGGGACGATTCTTTGCGTCTATCCTTCCGACAGATCCCACGACCCTCCCTGCATTTATACAAGTGACGGCATCCGCGCCAAATTCCTCTCCGGTAGTTCGAGAGAGCGCATTGGTTGATGAAGTCGCCATCGCCATCGCCAATTTTGATGAAGCCAGAGGGGCCCTTGCCATTCAGGCAACCTCAAGCGATGCATCGCTTCGACCCACGCTCTCTGCAAGCACAAGCCTGCCCACCCAGCCGTTGGGGACTTTGGATGCTACGGGCACGCTCGTGGTTGACACAACTGTACCTTCGTCATCGATAACGGTGACGTCAGCCGCGGGGGGAACAAATACTATGTCGGTGACCTTGATTCCGCAGCCAATTACAACGACCACAACGCTTTCGTCTTCGGCGAGTTCAATTATCTCGGATCAAAGCTTGATCCTGACTGCAGTGGTAGCAGCCAGCACACCGATACCGTCCGGCACGGTGACGTTCAAAGACGGCACGACAACGCTTGGTGTTGCAACCGTAACGCAAAACGGATCTGCGACATTTACGGTGCCTCCTCATACGCTCGCACCGGGGACACACGCTATGACCGCGGTGTATGCTGGAGCTGGAAACTTGGCAGGAAGTGTATCTACGCCTCTGAGTGTTGTAGTTGTAGCGCCCCCAGTTGTAGTAGCGACAAGTACCGGCTTAACGTCCTCGCTCAATCCAGCTCGAAGTACGGGTAACGCGGCGAGTCGAACTATAGTTTTCACCGCGACAGTAAGACCTTCCACTGGAACGGCGGTGCCGACTGGGGGGGTAACCTTCACAGAGGGTACCGTCACTAAAGGTACGGCAACCCTCAATACGTCAGGAGTG
>JALRCK010000238.1 GCA_023262305.1 Deltaproteobacteria bacterium | reverse complement strand
GATCCTTCTCAAGCTACTGAGAGTGGTTATCGATGATGAGCGGATGCTTCAGTTGCTCGCGAAGGTAGTAGATAGCTTCCATGTTGAGGGTTCGCTAGGAAAGGGGCTTCCAATCGGGAATGTTACGTCGCAGATCTTCACTAATATCTATCTGCGCATGTTTGACGTATATCTCTCGCAGAACGTTGGCGGAGGGCGTTATGCGCGCTTTGCGGATGACTTCGTGATCGTATCTCACGACCACACGCTTTTGACCTCTATTCGCGAGCGAGCTGAGATCTTTCTTTGGGAAAACCTTCGGCTAACCCTTCATCCAGCGAAGGTGACTCTTGCTTCCCTTCACCACGGGCTCGATTTTTTAGGCTATGTCATTTTGCCCCACTATCGACGAGTTCGCTCCAATACGATGCGTCGGATTTTTCGAAAACTCTCCAGAACTGTTAATCGGTGTCACTCAGGGAGGGTTTCACCTGATCACCTTGAACAGTCGGTGCAGTCATATCTGGGCGTTCTGAGCCATGCCAATACCTACAGGACCAGCTGCATCCTGCAATCTCAGAGTTTTGTGAGAAGACCTGAGGCGCCGTAGCCCCTCGCTAACTATCTGTTTATACCTACTTTCTCCTCTCTCACCCCCTCCCCACCACCCAGATGTAAATCATGTGCCAGGCTTCCCTAAAGGAATCTCCAAGTTCCTCCGACACACTAGATGAGTCGGATCTAAACAGCCAGTGTAGGGTGTGCCCGACGATTGGGGGACAGGCATGAATCAGAGACCAACAGAGAAAAGTCCGAAAAAGGACGAGGGAACAACAGATTGGAAAGCACGTGAGCAGGAGCTCGATACTCACTCCGCCGCGGCAACCCGGGATCGCGTGTATAAGCCAGCGCCGAGTTCGTATCACGAGTCGTTTGCCAAGTTTGGCATGAGCTTGCCCAAACTGAGCTCATCGTCGCACCCACCAGGCCCCCTTTCTCCAGAGGGAGAGGCGCTGCGTGATTTGCAGAAAAAAGACGCTTTCGGTGGACTTCAGGCCCGAGCGCGCCATTCACGCCTGGTGTCAGAGCTTAAGGACCTGCGTCGCAAAGTCGTTGCCGACCCGAAAGTTGCGGAGGGCACTAAGGCCGATATGCTGAGCGCAATCAAGAATCGCCTCGAATCCGCGGGTAAACAACACCGTGACGCTCTACAAAGATCCCCCGAGGGCTTTATGGCGGCCCACGTGGCAGATCTGCGCACGTACCGGCGTCAGTACGATCGCGGTCGCATTATTCAAACCCCTTATGTGGAAGAGAAGAAGGCTGAGATCCTGCAAGGGCTCCAGGGCTCTCGGATGTGTTTTATCTCAGGTGAAACGGGTACAGGAAAAACAGAGGTCGCGCGAATCGTAGCTCGGGAATTTAATGGTCGCGAAGAGATCGTCGTGCGAGGGTACGCGGGGATGGGAGCCTCTGAGCTCTATGGTCACATGACTCTCACCGATAGCTCTGAGCAGCGTATGCAGCAGGCGGTGAAAGATATTGAAGTTGCAGAGAAGGTCTACAAAGAGAAGTTCCCCCAGGCTACGCCGGAGGAACTGGCTAAGGTGGCCCAGGGCGTGTTGAGCCGCGACGGAGTGACTACCACTGAATATATCCTTGGAGCGGTGTACCGCGCTGCGAAAGAGGGGCGGGTTTGCATCATCGATGAAGCCAACTACATCCCGCCTGAGCTCCTGGCGAGCCTTAACGATATTCTGACCAAGAAAGCAGGAGAAAAGATCAATGTGCAGCAGGATGGAGTGGGGCCGATCACGGTACAAGAGGGGTTTGGAATTATCTTTACCGGTAACGTAAATCCCCCTGTTGGCCCACTAGCGAAGCGTTACACCGGCAGAAGAGATTTCGATGCTGCGTTCACCGATCGTGTGCCGAACGTCTCGTACGAGCGCTTGCCGCAAGCGGTTCAGGGCCAACCAAAGGATTATGAGCTTGCCGATAAGCAGCTTTTTGCGATCGCGCTAACAACGGCGCTTCTTCCATCGGTGCCGGCTAGTGAAACCGTTGAGAAGCTTGAGAGTCGATACGGCACGTTGTTTTTGCCGGGAGGTGCGGAGAAGGGGCTCGATACCCTATGGCGATTCGCCCAGTTTGCGGCTGTGACTCAGATGGCGTTTCATGGAGAGGTAAACGATGGCGAAGCGCATGGCTTTCGCTCGGGTGCCGCCACTGTTGGATATGTTCCCAAGGTGCAGCTCTCAAATCGCGGTGTGATGCGGGTGATTGAGCAGTGGCGACAGGATGGTTGTGAGCGCGAGCTCGATTACTATATCGCAAAAGACATTTTTAGCAGAGCAACGGATCCGAAGGATCGCGCCTACCTCTACCAGAAGGGTCAGTTTTTCGGGTTTTTTAAGTCGAATGGTTGGGAGGAAAATCCCAACTACTCTCCCGACAGCATTTCACGGTTTAATGTTACGATCCCAGACAACGCAGCGGAGCCCTCTGGGATCGTTCCAGCGCGAGAGGTAATCGAGAAGTTATACGGCGATGTTCCCGCCAGAACTCAGTGGCCAGATGGAGTGCAAACAGAGGAGCAAAAACAGCAAGCTACAATGGTAGAGCATTTAGCACTTCAAAGTCAATTTATGCAGTGGAAAGCCAGTCATCCAGAGATAGAGATCCTCAGTCAGGAGTACAGAGGAGCAAAAACAGCAAGCTAGAATGGTAGAGCTTTTAGCACTTCAAAGGCAATTTATGCAGTGGAAAGCCAGTCATCCAGAGATAGAGATCCTCAGTAAGGACTGACGTACATCGCACCGAAGGGAGAGTCCATGTTTCATAAGACCCAGAGTGATTCACGAGGCGGGGCCAATGAGGGAACCGGCGTCGGCAATGAGGCAGAGGCTCCCAGCGCCGAAGTTAAGGAGTCACAGTTTCTTGACCGAATTCGCGACAAATCTGACGTGTATGAGGCGCTTACAGGACTACCTTTTCAGGTGCGAAACGGGTTGAGAACCGCCTTCGATCACTCGACAGATCCTGGAACTGTGATTGTCGGAGTGGGGCAACTTGAAAAGCTCGGGATTACTGAGCGATCACAGTTAGATTTTATCGTACTTCATGAGCTTGGACACTTCTATGAGTTGTCGCACGATCCATCTGGCTATCGGAGTGTGATTGACGAAGGCAAGCGATCAGATGGTTTGGGGCAATCATACTTCCGCTTTTACAACGCGCTCCTCGATATCTATGTGAATCGAAACACCCTTAATCGGGCTCCGGTCTATGGGGATGGATCAGGTGGCTTCTCTTCAGAGATACAAGAGATGTACACAGGGCGGCTCTTTAAAGAGCGCGATCTTACGGCACTGCCGAAGTCGACGCAGTACAGCTACGCGCTCCTTAACATCGGTATGGGTGTCGGGGCCGATCTGCAGGTGTCGCCTGAGGTGCGCAAGGCTCTTGATGAGCCCTTAAAGCTCTTTGGGGGGGATATTTCAACAGGCGATATGATCGAACGATTTCTCGTTCCTGCCATCGGAATCCGTGCCAAGGGTGAGTGGCATGCCACGGTTTCTGAGCGAAAGAGTGTTATCGACAAGACCTTTCGCAAACGCTTTGAGAAATTGATTGAACAAGATAAAAAAGAGAATCAAGATCCGAACAGGGGCGATTCTGGTGGCGATCTCGAAGGTGTAGAGCCATCGATAGAAGACATTGAGGAGGCAACGAAACAGATCGAGCGCAAAATCGAAGAAGCGAATAAATCCGCGGAGGAGAAAGCCGCAGATCAGAGAGCGAAGGCGGCAGAAGATCAGGCAAAAGAGCATCTATCGCCGGAGCAGGCCCTGGACCTGGCGGAAACGCATCGCAGGGTGTATCCGCAGATATTACAGGTAGCCGAGATTCTGCAAGATATCGTTCGGGACACGATCTCGCATCGAAAGGTGTCCGAGGGCTTCTATACGCAGGGAGATGCGCTTGATGTGCCTGAAGCAATCGAAAATTTCCACGGCATTCGGACCAATCCGACCCAGGCGGCGATATTCACGAGGGACGTATATCAGGAGGTGATAACCCAACAGCCTCAGCACGTACGGCTATGGGGAGTCTTTGATCTCTCAGGTAGCATGGAAGGAGACATCAAACTCGTTCGCGAGCTCAGTGTTATCTGCGCGGGTGCTGCCGAAACGCTCTCTCTCGGAGCCGAGCTTGAGCAGCATTCCCTCCGAGCGAGTTTTGGGTCGGTGGGATACAACGATGATGCTTTTGAGATTCTGCCTCTTACTGATCATCCGAACTACGGTGATATAGCAAGGTCGTACGCCAAACTATCAGCTGATGGAGGCACATACGAGGCGCCAGCGCTTCGCATGGTGGCCGAGCGGATCGGAAAGCTTACGCGAGACGAGGGGGTTGTAGATATCGTCGTAGCGGTGACTGACGGTGATACACGCGCAGAACGCGAGAGCAAGGATGCTATACAGAAGCTTCAAACGTTAGGAGCAAAGCTTCTAGCGTTTAAGTTTGGGCGCAACTACAAGGTGTCCGACGTGAAACCGAAAGAGGGAGAGGGGCCGACACCAGATGGTTTGCCGTTTATGCGGACCGAGCCGGATAGTGGAGCCTTTGGAAGGGTCTGGGGAACGCGTGGATACCAGGTGCGACGAGCCGACCAGGTAGTACCGGCGATGCGAGAT
>JALRCK010000237.1 GCA_023262305.1 Deltaproteobacteria bacterium | reverse complement strand
CGACGCTGCTCCTCGTTCTCAACTACTTCTTCTTCACATTCGGAAGAGAAGGATCTGCGCAAGGAAAGGTTGCTCCTCTCGGCAGGCCGCTTCTTATGGTGTGCTTCGGAGCGTTTTTCGGCTCAACGGTGATGGCGCGGCTCGCACTCCTGGTGGAGCGAGTTCAGTTTATTGTTGGAGACTGGCTCTCCGCCGTTATATCGGTGGTGGCGCGATGACGATGAAGACTGATCCAAACAAGCTGCGCACCGTTCTCGTCACCGATTGTGGCTCGACAACAACCAAAGCGCTCCTCTTCGAGCGCAAAGAAGACCGTTGGCATCAGACGTTTCGTGGTGAAGCTCCAACAACGGTGGAGGAGCCGACCGCAGACGTTACGATCGGTGCTGTTAACGCTTTCACAGAGGTGCAAGAGCTCAGCGCGCGCGCGATCGTGCGAGAGGGCGAAGTGCCGTTCGTTCTTACGGAGGGGGACCCGGCGCAGGGGATCGACCTCTACCTCTCTACAAGCTCTGCCGGAGGTGGCCTGCAGATGCTTGTCGCCGGAGTAGTGCACAACATCACAACCGAATCAGCCGAGCGTGCAGCGCTCGGGGCTGGAGCGATCGTTATGGAGGCGGTGTCAGCCGATGACGGTCGAGAGGACTACGAGCGCATTGAGAAGATCCGCCATATCAAGCCCGATATTGTGCTCGTCACCGGCGGCGTTGATGGTGGTGCCACAAGTCACGTGGTGGAGGTCGCAGAGACCCTTGTGGCGGCATCTCCACGCCCCAGGTTCGGTGATACGTTGAAGCTCCCCGTTATCTATGCTGGCAATGCCGACGCCGCGGAGGGGGTATCATCCATCCTCTCTAAACGCGCACACGTTGTCGTAGTGCCGAATGTCCGGCCGTCACTTGAGCGAGAAAATCTTGGCCCGGCACGAGAGGCGATTCATGAGTTCTTCCTCTCGCATGTGATGAGTCATTCGCCAGGTTATGGAAAGTTAATGTCGTGGACGCCGGTGCCAATCATGCCCACACCTGCGGCGGTGGGTGACATCGTTCAGATGTATGCAAAACAAACGGGACAAAATGTGCTCTGCGTCGATATCGGTGGAGCAACAACGGATGTCTTCTCTGTGTTTCAAGACCGAGCCGGCGAGCACATCTTTAATCGCACCGTCAGTGCAAATCTTGGGATGAGCTACTCAGTTGCGAATGTGCTGGTTGAAGCTGGAGTATCAAATATCGCTCGGTGGCTCCCTTTCGAGCTCGCAGAGACAGATCTCCGCGACAGGTTGCGGAACAAGATGATTCGTCCCACGTCGATACCCCAAACGCTTGAGGATCTCTGGCTTGAGCAGGCTGTGTGCCGGGAGGCTTTGAGATTGTCGTTAGACCACCACCGATCGCTTGCTATCGGGCTTGAAGGGAAGCGTGAGAAGGGGATCGGTGATGTCTTTAAGCAGGCTTCAGATAGGTACGAGCTTGTGGATATGATGAAGCTTGATATCGCGATCGGGTCAGGTGGTGTGTTGAGCCATGCCCCCTCTCGAATGCAGGCGGCGATGATGCTGATTGAGGGGTTCGGGCTCCAAGGGGTAACACAGTTAGCGGTGGACTCGATATTCATGATGCCTCACCTCGGTGTATTTGCCTCGATACATCCAGAGGGTGCTCGAGAAATATTTGAGAATGATTGCCTGATTCATCTCGGTGCTTCGGTGGTGCCGGTGTACTCCGCGAAGAAGGGGAGGTCTAATACGCTCGCCCACGTGTTATGCGATGGGCAGCTCCTCGGCATGATTCAGGTTGGGAAGGTGAGCCGGTTGGTCACCAAGGCGACCGGGAGGGCGGTATTGCGGATAGTGCCGGAGCATGCCTCTATCGACGTGGGTGCCGGACCCGGAGAGGAGTTTGAGCGCGAAATCATGCTCGGCGAGTGCGGAGTAATCTGTGATGGTCGAAATCGACCGATCGTATTCTCAGAACGGTGCGCCGAAGCGCAATCTCAAGTGTTTAAGAATGTCGGACTCATAGCGGAGGATAGTTGTGTCTAATGCTCTGACGCCCGCACTTGCGGTGACATCTCGAACTACCTTGCGCCGAAGGCGCGATCTGCCCATCCCTGGTGAAATCCTCGTGCGAGAGGGAGATGTGGTGCAAGGCTCGCACGTTGTCGCAAGGGCGCTCCTGGAGGGCGAGCTGCGACTTGTCAGAGCCGCCGAGCTCCTTGGTATCCCCGCTGAAGATGTAGCCGCAGCTCTCAAAGTAAGGATTGACGACGATGTAACAGAAGGCGCTGTCATCGCGGAGGTGCGGGGATTGTGGGGGCTTTTTAAGAGCACCGTGCTCGCTCCGATGAGTGGTCGTATTGAGTTCGTATCGAGCTCGACTGGGCACATCGGGATTCGTGCACCTTCTCGCCCCCTCGATCTCCCAGCGTACATAACCGGTACAGTGGTGGTCGTAGATCCGAACCGTTCCGTGATCATCGAATCCGAGTGTACTTTCGTGCAGGGAATTTTTGGCGTTGGAGGGGAGCGGCAGGGCAGGGTGCGCATCCTGTCGATATCGCCGACGACGGCGGTTACTGAAGAGGCGATCCCTTCAGATATCAGTGGCAGCATCGTGGTAGGCGGTCATTCACCGACGATTGGGGCCTTACGAAAAGCCGCAGCCCTCGGCGCGGTAGGATTTATCACGGGCTCGCTCGATGATCGGGCGCTGCGCGAGTACCTCGGTTACGACATCGGAGTTGCGTTGACCGGGGATGAAGCAGTATCGATGGCTGTCATCATCACGGAAGGATTTGGCTCGCTGCCGATGAGCACGAGAACATTTGATACTATCAAACTGGTGGAAGGAGAGATCGCTTCGATCAATGGAGCTACTCAGGTCCGCGCTGGAGCTCTTCGACCGGAATTTATCGCGCCAAGAGGTTCCTCAGCCTCTGCTTTACCATGTCATGGGCGTGGGCTGGACGTCGGGGAGCGCATCCGCGTTATACGAGTGCCGTTTTTCGGCGCTACAGGTCAAATAACGGAGCTGCCCCATGACTTAGAGCGAATTGAGACCGGCGCGCATGTGAGGGTGTTGAGAGCTATTCTCGATGATGGTCGACAGGTAACCGTGCCTCGGGCTAACGTGGAGCTGTTACAGAGAGAGGCCGCCTCGACGTAGGGAGAACGGCTAGGAGCAGACACATGCTTGAGAAGATAAAGGACCCACGAACAAAAACATGGAGCATCATCCTCCTCTCTCTGCTCGTCGTTATAGGAGTGGTCGGGTACCTTGTGGAGGGCAAGAGAGAGATCTCTCTACCTCCAGTTTTGAGAATTACCGTCGATAGTGACTCCAAGCGAGAGCATTTGGAGGTTCCGCTCGTACGTTACCAGAGGTCTCAAAGCTATGGGGATGCCGCCACAGTTGACTTCGTGGGGGCCGTTCACCTCGGTGAGCGGTCATATTACGAGGATCTCAACAGGAGATTGAAGGTCTACGACGTCGTCCTCTACGAGTTAGTCAGTGATGGAGAGCATCTGCCCGTGCAGAACGGTGAGTCGACAGACTCGATCTTGGGGACGGTGCAGCGGGCGATGTGTAATCTTCTTGGGCTCGCCTTCCAGCTCGATGTGATCAACTACAGAGCAAAGAACTTTGTTCATGCGGATCTTTCTCCAGAGGAGCTGCGCGATGCGATGCAGGCTCGCGGTGAGACCCTTCCCCAGCTCCTCATGAAGTTGATAAAACTTTCAATGGATCCTGAATTACAGAGGACCCTTGAGGCTAAGGGTTACAAGGATGCCTCGCTAGAGGGAATCAACCCGCTTCTTATTCTTCTGCGGGGACCAACGCCCCAGGAGCGCCTCGTCCTGCGGAGGTTTATGGCCCAGGGATTGGTAGGCTCGGATACCGTATTGAAGGCTCTTGAGGGTGAAAGGGGATTTTCCCTTATCACCGACAGAAATGCGGAGGTCATGGCGGTCCTCAACAAAGAGACCGCTGCAGGCAGACGCTCGCTAGCCATCTTTTACGGAGTGGGACACCTCCCGGATCTTCACGAGCGACTTGTAAAGCAGGGATACCGAATAACTCAGATCGAATGGATGAACGCTTGGAATATGTAGCTCGGGACGTCTCGGTTATTGTTGAGACATCTTTTGCAGCTCTTCATCCTCCAGAAGGACCTTCTTTATATCCGCTAAGGTCACAAGAGTAGGTCGGGGAGTAGGTGCCACGCGTGCTTCACCAATTTCTCGGGTCGCTGTAGCAGCGACCTCCAAGTTGAGTACCACTTTCTTGAGCATTGAGTGTACGGATCGCTGCCAGTTGATGAGCTCCTCTACGTGTTGGATCTCTTTGTCGACTTGATCGAGCGGCGATTGCGAGAAGACCGGGCTGTTAACCCTCTCAAGGAGAGATATCGCTTCATTGAACTCTCTTTTGACGAGGTGAAGACGGACGTCCTCCTCCACCTGCTCAAGTCGGAGTAGGGTCTCTTTGAGCTTGATCCACTCATTCCCGGTGAATACAGCACAATACTCGCTTGAGTGCTTCTCGAGCGTCAGTGTGTGACCACGAAATTCATGAACTTTGCCGCGAAACCAGTTAGCCTGTGAGTGCGCTCTAGAACGAAGCGGATCTCTCACGAAGAAAAACCAGCCGCACGCCCCGAGAACTCCTGTTGCTAGCAGAACGAGTGCAAACATGC
>JALRCK010000236.1 GCA_023262305.1 Deltaproteobacteria bacterium | reverse complement strand
CTTCGTCATTTCGGCAACATGCCACGCGGGAGCCATCCGAAATGTTGTGCGCGATCCAAAGATTGAGTGGTGGTCATACCGCATACCCGCGTTCAAGTAGACCTTCTCATCATACGATGTCTTCGTCTCAAGGAAGACGCTGTTCGTCCTGGCGCTCTTCCAACTCATATCATCTTCATACGGACCGTATTGACCATCGGAGAAGTAGTTCGAGGTTGCACGCTCTCCTTGCGTCTCTCCACCTATCAACGAGGAGAAATAACGCACGGGTGCCCACGAGGCGCTCGTTCCGAAATCGAGGAGCTCGCCCTTGTAACTTGACCGCAAATACTCTGGGTTCGAGGCGTTTGGATCGTTATTGTCAAAGAGGTTGTGGTTCGTGTAGTCCGTCCATACCTTGGTGGTTATCTCATCTTTGAGAAAATGCCCTGACGCCTCTCCTCGCGTGAAGAACTCCTCATTCCCGTAGTTGCGATTTGGATCATCTCCTCCAGCGCCACCCATATTGTCCAGACCGGAATTACTTCGCGTGTACCTCACCGTCGCAGCACCATCGGCCATCTCACTTGGCATAAAGCGCATGCGACCCGATAGCGATGTGTTGCGATATGCGTCGTGCTCAGGGTTTCCATAGCTTGCGTCCGCGGCTGAGATGTTACCCACGTCTTGGTAGGTCGCGCCTCCAGAGAATTCAAAGGGCTGGCTACCATACGATACGTTCGCCATGTTATTGAACGAGTTGTACGACCCAGCCTCACTTGAGATCACCGCGTGACCTCCCTCTCTGGCTCTCTTTGAGATAATGTTGATTACGCCCCCCATCGCATCCGATCCATAGACCGAACTCTGAGGCCCCCTGAGAACCTCAATGCGATCGACGTTTTCGAGCGTAAGGTTTGTCAAATTGAACGCCCGATTAGGCGAGGCAGGATTGTTCAGCTCGATACCGTCAAGAAGGACCTGCGTCTGCGCACTGTCAGCTCCACGAATAAACGCTGCAGCGTTACCGCCCGGTCCACCACTCTGCACGATGTCCAGTCCCGGCACCTTTTGAAGAGCCTCGACCACGTTGGGATACTTACCCTGCTGCAGCTCTTCTTGGGTTACAATTGAGACAGAGCTCCCAACATCCTCCTGAGTAGTCTGCAAGCGACTAGCCGAGACGATAATCTGATCGACATTGGCTGGGGTCTCGACATCCTCCGCGCACACCATTCGCCACGGTGTCACGCATGCGACGAACACAGCAAACGCGATGCGAGCAGGAGCGCTTGAACGTCCACGCATACGTTTCCTTTTATATATGTTGTCATGTGTACAGAGAGGGGTCCCAATCCACGAGGACACCACCTGGGATCCGGTCATCGCGAGCATACGCCCACGCGACCTCACCATCGCGAGAAGGTCTTCTGGCTTCTGGGGGCTTTCGCTGTGAGGCCTCTCCTTCCCATCCCTCAATGACGTAGGAACAGTGGAGTGCGTGAGGCCAAACCCCAGTTACAGCGGCGGGACCGCGACGGATTTTCACCGTTCTTCCCTGACGCTCGCGACTTAGCCGCACAGTAGCGGTTTGCCCCACAGGCGGTCAACCTCCGTGCGGATCTTGATATCCTGCCCCCATTCCCATTAAAGTGTCGCATCCACTCGTAACGTATTGAAGTCACGCTTATGAAAGGCTCTCATCCTCGCATCACGCTCCTTGGAAATAACTCGGGTCGTAACCTCGGAGACATGGCGATTATGTCCAGCATAATGGAGAGCCTCTCGAAGCGTATGCCCAACGCCGAGTTTTATGTGCCGACCATTAAACCAGAGTGGGTGCGCGAACATTACGGTCATCGCTACAACGTCAAGGCTGTTAACGTGATGCCGTGGACGTTGAGCTTGCGTCTTTTGGGACTTCCGACCTTGGTGTGCCTCGCCAAGAGCGATGTCGCCCTGATCTGTGATGGAATCATCTTCGGAAAAAAACTTTTTAACCCAGCCTTCAATTATCTTATCACGCTTGTATTTCTTGTTCCTCTTGCTCGCCTCTTCGGGTGTAAGATGGTGTGCTACTCAACGGGTATCGGACCCTTTCAGAGCAAGATAAGTCGCCTCTTCGCCAAGTGGACGATTCAAGGGTGCGACCTCGTGATGATGCGTGAACGAGACAGCGAGAAGCTCACGCAAGATATCGGCGTAACAAAGCCGGTCGAATTGACAGGTGACGCAGCGTTCATCAATCCGGTCTCAGACGACAAAGTTGCGGTGGCTATCGTTCGAGAGCTCGGGCTCGATCCTGAGAAACCAATGATGGCTATTAACGCGACCGCGTACCTCGACACATGGCTTAACCCGAGTGAAAGACTCTCGGATCCTAAGGGGCTCCTTAAAACCATTGCTGCAGGCGTTAAACGCGCTCAGGAGCGTGCAACCGACAAGTTCCAGCCCCTTATCGTCTGCACTCATCCGATGGATGAGGCCACGTGCAGAGAGCTCGCAGCGATGTGTGATGGAAAGGTTCTGACCAACTCATCCTACCTCAGTCATGATATTCAAGCTGTCATCCGCCGATGCGGGATACTCGTAGGCATGCGCTTCCACTCGATCGTGCTTGCGTCGTCAGTCGAAACGCCGGTGGTTGGCCTCATCTACGCTCCAAAGGTACGAGGCTACCTGAAGCTCCTGCGCTGTGAGGAGTACAGCCTTGAGCTCGCCTCCCTGACCCCTGAATATCTTGGCGATAAGCTTGCCGAGGCGTGGAACTCTCGCAAGGAGCTCCAAGAGCGTCAGCGCCCTATCATCGGAGACCTTAAAGAGGGAGCAGAGCACGCGGCAGATCTTTTGTGTTCGAAATATTTCGGAAGCCCACGAGAGAGAGCCGTCAATCCGTTAGCAAAAGCGGTGTAGCGGGTCGCAGCCCTCGCGGTCAGAGATTACTGAATCATCTCGCGAGCCCTCTCCTCTTCAAGGATTGAGAGGACAAGCTCAGCGATCTTAATCTTCTCTTCAAGAGAGATAGACTCAGAAGATTTGAGGAGTTCAATTCGTCGCAAGACGTCAGCCAGTTCGCTATCGTATCGAGCAAAGGTATTATCGTTCATGGGTTCCCTTCCCTGTTTCTCAACTCGGTATGGGAATCTCGTAGAATAATGTAGCACGCCCACCTGTTCGAATCTGTTCGGTTGGGATCGGTTGATAAGAAAAAGTAAAAAAACTCCTGTTATACATCGAGGGACCACGTACTCGCGGTCCGGTAATGCTTCAATCTCCCGAGTTGCTCATCACCAGAAATCACATCTCCGTGCCACACCGGACCGCGGGTACGCGGTCCCTCCGTAGGCGATCAATGCGAGAAGAGACCAGCCTCTAACCCTCTTCGCCCGGGATAACCCGCTGCCATGCAACCCACAATTGGAGGGACCGCGTCCTCGCGGTCCGGTAATGCTTCAATCTCCCGAGTTGCTCATCACCAGAAATCACATCTCCGTGCCACACCGGACCGCGGGTACGCGGTCCCTCCATCGGCGAGCGATGTGACAAGGGAGTTCCTATCGCTCACGGCCAAGACCATCGATACCGATTGAAACCGTCATATCGCTGAGCACGTTTGTTACGGAGCGCATTCGCGCAACGATCCAGTCGACCGTCAGAAGCAATGGCACGATCTCCAGGGGTAATCCAACCGCGGTGAGTACCAGCGATAGAGAAACTACCCCCGCCTCAGGCACACCAGCTACACCAATCGCCGCTATCAGACTCATCGCAGCTGCAAGAAGCTGCTGCTCAAGGCTCAAGTGAAATCCGAAGGCCTGTGCGACAAACAGCACTGCCATGGCCTCATACAAAACGATCCCGTCATTGTTGAGGTTTGTTCCAATACAAGCGCCAAGGCGAGACGAACTCTTCGAAACCTTGAGGGAATCGAGCGCCTCGAGGGTAAGTGGGAGCGTGGCGAGGCTTGAGTTCGTTCCAAAGGCGTACACAACCGGCTTCTTCGCAACCTCGATGAAGCGCTTGAGGGACACCCCACCAATCAACCGGATCCACACCGGATAGACCAGAGCAATCTGAAGCATCATCCCTACGAACGCGAGGGTGATATACAGGGACAGCCCCTTGAAGGGCTCAAATCCGTATTCACCCACGGTACGCGCCGTCACACAGAAAACCGCAAAAGGTACGAGGCGCACCAGGAGCATTAATCCAGAATTCCATACGGAGAGTATGGTGCGAATGAGCCGTTCAGCGTGAACGAGCTCGAAATCAGCCCGCCCACCGGTGAGGTGCTGGCGAAGCGCTGTGCCCAAAAGCAAGGCAAGGAGAACAACGGCGATGACGTTATTCTCGGCAAACGGAGCAACAATACTCGTGGGAACTATCGAGGAGACTACCTTTGTGAAATCTATTGATTCGACCCGCGGCGGTTGCGCACCAGCGATCGAAGAGACGCTGCGCTCGAAATAGGTGCCCGGCTGCATCGTGTTCGACAGGACGAGCCCGATGACGAGCGCTATCGATGTGTTAACGACAACCACTGTGAGGAGCTTGCGAGCCGCTCCCCACGTAATACGAGTCGAGATCAGTGCATCAACGATGCTAAAAAAGACGAGAGGAACTGCCATCACCTTGATCAGCTGGATGAAGAGCTTCCCAATAATTCCCAAACCCGAGGTCGAGGAACCCGCTACTACGCCGACCCCGATCCCAAGGACCATACCTATCAAAATCTTTGATGTGAGGGGCTTCTCGGTGTCAGTTTTC
>JALRCK010000235.1 GCA_023262305.1 Deltaproteobacteria bacterium | reverse complement strand
TATACTTATCATTGTCGCCGGAGCGCGCCTTGATGTAGTCGAGAGAATCGACTGGGATGATCTCGTTGATAATCGGGATGTCATTCTCAAACATCACTCGCTCCAGCCCACTGTTGGCGAGATCCTTTACCATCTCAAAGTGGTACGTATCCCCCTTCAGAATCACCCCAAACACGATGATCGATTCAAGGCGGGGGTCGTTCTCAGCTAATCGTTTAGCAGCGAGAGGAATCTCAAGGCACCTCGTCACCATCGAGTCCGTGTATTCGCGGTACCATTTGGATATTATGATGGCAGTCCTGCCACCCTCAAGTTGAGGTATGTCTGATGATGAATATGAGATCTGAGCCATGTGCGTCGAGCTCGAGAGAGGTCTCTGACGCATCACGCGGTCAGCGACCAGTCTGTATACCGAAGGAGGGACTTGAACCCCCACACCCTCGCAGGTAGCGGATTTTGAATCCGCCGCGTCTACCATTCCGCCACTCCGGCCTGTGGAAGGAGGGTTGTAGACGGAATCGCTCTAAATTTCAAGCGCCCCCGCTAGTTACATGTCACGTGCCTATGACGGGTTCGATCGTGAGCCTTGTACGGACTCGCAACTACTTGAATTGAGGGACGAGCTCCTAAGCTGCTAGACGATCCCAAGCGGACCTCTCAAAACCACCCAAGCTCAAAATACAAACAGCGGAAAACGAGGAAATGGAGGGACCGCGTCCTCGCGGTCCGGGGTAGCAACCGTTATTGAGACATGTAAATTGGTGCGCGGAGCAACTTATTGGATTGATACATCACCGGACCGCGAGTACGCGGTCCCTCCAAGGATCGGGAGTGTCGAGCCGTGATGATGAATATCTATCGATCGATTTCGTGACGGGCAAAATCGCCGCTGGCGGCGATTGGATTCAGCCGAACGAAGCAACAGGACCTTTTTTAAGACGCTCCTATCAGGATCCTTCCGAATCATCTCCAACCGCTGCGCGAATGCGACCCTCAATCTCTCCGAGGAGGGCATCCGCTGGATATGCGCTTGGTTCTAGTGGCGGCAAGAACTCTACCTCTATGGTCGTTCCACATGGCACCGGCAAAAAGTTATACCTCAAGATCCGCCAATTCCCTCGTATCGCTACCGGCTGAATTAAAGCCGATGGCATCGCTTTTACCATCGACATCAATCCACTGGGACGAAAACCCTTCATGACACCATCGCGTGCCCGCGTGCCTTCCGGAAATATCGCAGCGACCTGTTTGCTACGCTCTTTTTCCGCACCAAATTGCTCTATCGCACGAATAGAGCCTTTGGCGTCTTTTCTATCAATGAGCGCAGACCCAAGATTCCGCAGCGCCAATGAGATGCTCGGGATCCACTTGCCCAACTCCTTCTTGGCGATGAACCCCACCTCTCGAGAGCGACACGCCCACATAATCATCGGAATGTCGTACATACTCTGATGGTTTGAGACGATGATAACCGATCGTCCCTCTGGGAGGGTTGGGTGCCCTATGTATGAAAACTTAGCACCCGTGAGAAGCCGGATGTTCCAGACGATAGATACATTCATGATATCCAAGACCCGTTTCTGGGCGCGCCGTCCACCGACCGCGGCAAGCACAAGAAAAAGGTGGAAGACCACTAGTATTGAGAAAAAGACAAAGATGTATGCGGGGGTCAAGACCCAGCTCAACCCCTTACCCCACTCCCTTCTCCTAGCACCCTTCATCATCCTTGCACCTTCTCCCGATCATCAGCGAGTCGTCTCACCTGCAGATCAACGGCGTGAAGCACCTTGCTTCGAAGCCGTTCAGGAGCCCCTGACTCTGGCAGTAACAACGGCGAAGCGCGCACCTGCGCCAGATAGGCGTCCTTGTCTTCAAAGGCCGATGTCATCATGTGGAGATGTCGAACTCGATCAAGCATAAGCGCAAGTGATATCCCCTGAATCCATGCAGGTCGACCGGATGATGCATCTCTGACCGATGCAAGTTCCGAGGCAACATCACCCGGAAGAGCGCTGATGCGATCGTTTGCCACACAGCTATACACGGCGATGCGCAGCTGCGCGGGGTCGGTTACATCACACTCCTGTATAACCAAAGAAACGACCCGCGCTATGCGGGGATTAAAAGACACGCCCTCCTCTCGGGGCAGGTCCAGCTCTAAGTTGCCACCGAGATCTGCCGCACTACAGTAGTCACCGGCGATCTGAACAGCAACGGCCTCGCCGTAGAGACGCATCAGCGAGCCTGCCAATCCGTGACATTCTTTGGTGAAACGGTCCAATGACATAGACAACTTACGTCACTTTATTTGACTAAGAGGAGCAAAAACTTCACTTTTTACCGCAAGGTGCCTGGTGAAGAATGCCTGAGGTCGTTAGTATCAGATACTCAGCTTGGGCGCGAGTGCTCACCCTCAATGTACGTTCTACTATGGAGGCACATGGCTCGGTCGAAAATGGTCCGCTCAACCCTACTCGTTTCACTAACCCTTGGTCTCGCACTAGGCACTATGACTGCACGCGCCGATGACTACATCGCCCCACACCTGGTAAAGGTCTCCACCCCGCTCTACAAGGCTCAAACCAACAAGTATAGACCCCGGCTCGGGACGTACGAGTACACCGTAAGCTGGCAAGGAATCCCCGCTGCCTCGTGCACCCTCACGGTGGGCGAACAGAACGGAAAGTATCAGATCGAGGCAGCTGCTCGAACGTACAGTGGAGTCGACCTCCTCTACCGACTCCGGTATGTCGCCACCGGAACCCTCGATGCGAACACCATGCAATCCGAGACCCTCGTCATTAACCACGACGAGAATTCCCGTCACAAAAATATCACCATGCACTTCGAAGACTCAGGCGAAAAGATCACCGCCGTGCGCAGCAAAGGTCCCGAGGATCCCGATAAGAAGCTCGTCTCTTTTGAGCCAAACAACATGACCCTGGATCCAATCGGAGCAGCATTTCTTGCCCGAACGCTCCCGTGGGAGGTAGGTCAATCGCGAGACCTCGACGTGTTCAATGGAAAGAGCAGATACTTCATCACCCTCTCTGCCGTAGAGAAAACATCTATCATGTATCAAGGAGTGTCGCGCAACGTCATAGTCCTTACGCCACGCGTGAGAAACCTCTCGACCACCAAGCCTCGGTCGAAGCTTCGCGAAGCATTTATCTATGTCACTGACGACGACCAACACGAAGTCTTGAAGATTGTGAGCTCCGTTTTTATCGGAAGTGTTACCACTGAGCTTGAGTCGTTCATCCCAGCTACAGATGGCCAATCGCCCCTTGTCATTGCACAAGCCGGCAATTCTGATGAGGCACGCGCCCAAATGCGGGCGGCTCATTAAGACTACCTACCTCCGAGCGCCCCCGAGAGCGAACTTTGCTGTTGTTGCAATCGGGACATCAAACCCTCAAGGCGCGCGTAACGCTCCTTAAGAGCATCAGCCATTCGCTGAATCTGCTTTTCAGCGTCAGTGATTCTACGATTGAGGTCGGTGATCAAGGTCTTATTATTATTGATGGAGATATCGAGAAGTCCACTGTACCGGGTGTACTTGTCGATGGTACCGCCGGTGAGAGCAACAGTATCGGCGAATCCCTCGATGATGTCATTCACAGAGCTCGGCTCAGACGAAAGGGCGCTTTGAAGCTTCGTAGTGTCGAACTTAACAGTGCCATCTCGCTCGGTGGTAATGCCGAGGTCTGAGAACACACGCACAACAGATCCACTCGAAGCGATCGCCGAGGAAATATTAGCGCGAAGTGCCTGAAGTGCGGAGTCGTCTGTGCGCGTACCAGACAATGGACCCAGGATGTTCTTAACTTCCGAGCCCGACTCATCACGAGTGATCTGGTTGTTTTCGCCGATAAACCTGACGATATCGTTGTACGCTGTGACAACATCTTGCAGCTTCGCAGTGGTCGTGGCGGCATCCTCCGCTATCTTGACCGTGGCCGTTCCAGCCGAAACGAGATTCAGGGTAACGCCGGGAATAACGTCCGAGATCGAGTTGGTGCTGCGCGTTACGGTTCCGATACCACCAATATTCACGGAAGAATTGGAGGCAGCTGACTCAGAATAAGCCGTTAAGTTAGTAAGATTCGCGCCAATTGCTGTTCTTGTGATCGTTCCCTTTTCAGTTCCCTCGTAGAGACCGGAGATAACTATCTTGTAGGCGGGGCTCGACTCAGTACCCGTATTAACCAACGAGGCTTCAGCTTTAGAGGACGCTGCATTAAAATCGGACACGAACTGCCCAACGGTGTAGGTGTTATTTGTGACGGTAACCGTTACCGTCTCCATGTAGGTGCCAGTGCCTACGGTAAAGGTTACGCTCTCTGGTCCGACAAATCCAACACTCTGCACGGGATTGGTGCTTGAAGAATAGGTTTGATTGAAGCTGTAGGTGTGATTTTTTGCGAGCGCGGCTACCGTGAGGTCGTAGCTTCCGTTGGTTGCAGCATTTGACGCCGTTGCACCCGCGACTGATTCTTTGCTGCTCGTGCCAGTCTTACTTACACCACCACCTGAGAGCGATGTGAATTGCTGGAGAGTCGTTCGTAACGTATCAAGCTTTTCCCCTAACGTCGTAAGGGCAGTATTGGTCTCTTCGAGCTCTCCAACCTTCTTTTGGTTCGGCGTCACACGCGCCAATCGCGCGGAGGCGATGGACGAGTCAATGATCGCTTGGGAGTCGATTCCGGACGCAATACCGGAAAAACTTAGTGCTGCCATCTTGTTCCTCTAAGGAGTTACCCTCGTGCGAGCAACCTTCC
>JALRCK010000234.1 GCA_023262305.1 Deltaproteobacteria bacterium | reverse complement strand
ACTCGAGCGTGAAAATGGGGTGCACTTTACCCGCCCGAATTCAGGGTCATGGTGAGGAGATCTGGGCAAGCATCGAAGCCAGGACTACCACGATGACGTTGTCAGATGCGGTTTACCCGGCAACAGATCGTCATAGAGGTGGCGAGTCTTAGGATCCACTCTCCGTCATCGAAGGGTCACTAGCATCGGGATCAACCGCCTCTACCGCCTGCCTCAAAGGACGCCTCACCACGTAGCGATCGGATTGCTCTAATCCGACCAGAACCAAGATGTGGTGCGGATTGATGTTAAGAAACGAACAGACCGACTGAAAGGAGAAGATGTAATCATCCTCCTTGCTCAAGAAGTAATCTTTTGCCCGTCGCGAAAACTCACCAGGACGATTTACATCAGCGATAGCGTTCAGGAGTATCGCTCTCAGGAGGTTCTTCTCTGGTGTCGCCAACTCGGCTTGCTCGTAGTCGTCGAAACCTATGTAAATTGCGGTGTTCTTGCCTTCCCTCATATACCCCTTAAGATGCTGCGAGTTACTCGCAGGCTCATGCCAATTATCTCTTCTCTAGAGAAAAGGGTCGGTAGAAGCCCCCACACGCTTGATGGATAGGGTCTAAATCTTTGTTACCATGAGGAATTTACGTAGTGACTCCAGACAGCGCTTCAATACCTTACCTTTTTCCTCTTCCAACTCTCGGAATCGCACCAAGATGAAGAATTCCAGCTCTCAAGTGCAGCACCCAGTGTGCCGATACTGAAATTGCGGGAGAAATCCGCACAGTTGCCACGGAGGGCACTATGAAGGTTGAAAGGACTCAGCTGCCGCTCGCATCAGCGAGCAAGCGAATATCGCAATTTGCCGCATCTCGAAGGGTAGACGCGGCTCCAAGGCTTACCGACGAGGAGGCCAAAAAACGCCGCCACCAGCACCAAGAGGAAGAGGAGGACGAAATAGCGGCCCCTGATCCTGCGCTCGCCCACGGTCAAGAGCCACGCGCCCTAAACATCACGGCCTAAAAGCCACGCGAGCGCTCTCGGCGCCCGCAGGTGCTTTCTCTCGGGCAGTGCAGCTCGTGGGGCGGCTATCGCCATCCCTTTGGTCGGTACGCGCTATCGTCGGTGAGCTCCTGCACCCACCTATAATCCCTACTGACTGCATAGAACCGATATTGGGCAGGTCTGCACTCCCCGTAGAAGATGCACACAACAAAGCGGTCCCCATCCTCGCTTACCCGACTGCTCCACGTATCGCCGACATCTGGATTGTTGAGCCGAAAATCTCGCAAGGCAACCCTCTCTGGTCTCGAAACGACCAGGTCGTGAAGAAACGTCAAAGCACCATGAGCGTAGTGGCGCCACATACGTGAACCTACTACCACTCCCTCACTGCGAATATCGGAGGGTGGCTATAAAACCTAAGGATTTGGCTCGAAAAAATCGCTGGAAGCAGAGGTGCGGATCTGGTTAGCCCCTTCACGGGCTCCTTCCCCTTGCAAAATCACCTTTTGCGGAACACCTTAAAGGCACACCGTTCGGCGGCTGAAGATGAAACCTCCTGAAAGTGATCCTCAAAGGGTGGCAAACTCGCATCCCCGTCATAGTTACCAGATACGAGCGTGAGGTGAAGCTCATCGCAGAGGGGCAACGCGTTCTTATAGATCTCCGCCCCCCCGATGATCCATACGATACGGTCAACATCGGTCACTCGATCCGCTATGATCAGAGCATCATCAATCGAGCCTGCTCCATAAACCCCGCTCGGAAGCTGCAGATCTCGCGGGGTTCGAGACACCACGACATTTACTCGTCCAGGAAGCGGTCTAAATTTAGGCGGGAGGGATTCCCACGTCTTCCTTCCCATCACAACCACATGACCCGATGTGAGCGCCTTAAAATGCGCCAAATCCTCAGGGAGATGCCACGGCAGAGCTCCGTTCTTGCCGATAATGCGCCCCTCATCCATTGCAACGATCGCGGCGACCCTACGCTTCTTCATGACTATACGGCGATATCAAACTTAATACGCTCATGGGGATCGTAACCCTCAAGCGTAAAATCTTCATAGGAGAACGAGAAGAGGTCCTTCACTGTAGGATTAAGCCTCATCGTTGGAAGCGCGCGTGGTTCGCGCTCTAGTTGCAATCGCGCTCCCTCTACGTGATTCGAGTAAATGTGAACATCGCCAAAGGTGTGCACGAATTCATACGGTCGTAGGCCGGTTACCTGAGCAACCATCATAAGGAGTAGTGCGTAGCTCGCTATATTAAAGGGAACCCCAAGCATGAGATCTGCCGAACGCTGATACAGCTGCAAACTCAAGCGATCGCCGGAGACATAGAACTGAAAGAGCGTATGACACGCTGGAGGAGCAACCTCTGGAAGATCCGCCGGGTTGAACGAGATGACCACGATTCGACGGCTCAATGGGTTAGTCTTGATCGTTTCTACAGCCCTCTGAATTTGATCAACTTTGCCGCGCGGCCCTTCCCACGATCTCCATTGCTTCCCGTACACAGGACCAAGCTCACCGTGAGCGTCGGCCCATTCATCCCATATCGTAACCTTATTTTCCTGAAGATACTTGATGTTCGTGTCGCCGTTGAGAAACCACAAGAGCTCGTAGATAATCGACTTGAGGTGGACCTTCTTTGTGGTAACGAGCGGAAAACCTTCATCGAGGTTGAAGCGCATCTGGCGCCCAAACACCGAGTAGGTGCCAACGCCAGTCCGGTCCGGTCGCACGATTGCGCCGTTCTTCTCAACGCCCGACTCGGGTTTGCCGTTATCAAGGACATCTCTGATAAGTTCAAGGTATTGCTTCATAGGTTCTATGACCGTGATTCAAAGAGCTTCATAGGGTAGTAGCCGAGGCAAAGCATAGTCTGACTCACGCCCGAACATCAACGGTTAGCTGCCTACCCCAGAAGCCCCATCAAAGCTCTCCCGGCATGACAGCAGAGTCGCCCCTACGCCGCCGGGCGGGCGCAATAGATTACGTCGGGACCGACCGTGGCGACCAGCGCATAGGAGAGCGTTTCCGGCTCGGTGAATACATCGTGGCAGAGCCGCGCGGCAGCATCTTCGCTGGCGACCAACGGAAACCCATCAGCGAGCAACCCCTCTAGCGACTCAAAGAGGAGGGTCTCATTGAGGCTCGTTAAGGGGCGGGAAAACGCGCAGATAATATCCTCGCCCTGCAACTCTACGGACGCCATCTCTACATCGACTAATGCGTTGCTGCCGATAAATGAATACTTCCGGGTAGCAAAATCGTCCGGAAACTCACGCGCATCCCCTATCTTTTCGGTTTCGCCCTCGGGCGCGTCGAAAAAAGGATAGAGTTGGTTCTTGCGAAAGAGGTACACACTTCCAAAACCGACACGCCCGGTCGCTAAGCGACCATCATGGATAGCTACGCCAAGGAGCGCCGCCGCCATACGCCCACCCGCTGACAACTTGTGACCAAACGAGTACACAGATGCGTTGGCGCTCCTAAAAGCATCCTCAAGCACCTTAACGACCCCTTCCTCCCCTTTTTTTAGGTTAGGATTTTCTAGTCCCGTCGCATATGAGGACTCGATCCCCTTGACGAAGTAATCGATCGCGAGCTTGAACGCTACCTGACTACCGAGACTCTCCCGCGCAGCGGAAGACCCAGCAAACACCATCCGCGACGGCTCCATCTCAGGATTGAGGGCGACGTATGATGAGACGTCGTGAGCAGCCTTATCTCCTCTGAAGAGGTGGCAATCGACTCGGGTTAAAGCCATACACAAAACTGCTACTGACGGGCTTGGCACAGCGCCTACCCACGTATCCCCATTAAAACGACCACTCGAAGGATTAGCAACGGTTTTTTTCCCTACTCCAAGAGGGACCCCGACCTGGGGGGAAAAGGGCCCTCAAAATGCGCTTAATGACGAAAGAACTCTTGTGATAGTAGGCCGTTCCAGCTAAGACTTCCTGTGAAATTTCGCCTGGTTTACCCGGACACATCCATCGAGAGCGCTCTCTATGAAGACCATCGTTCGTTCCCTCCTTGCCCTCAGCCTCTGTGCATCCCTTGGCTTTTTTACAACGACGATCGTCGGATGTTCGAAGAAAGAGGGAGATTCAGCAGTTCAGCAAAAGGCTGCATCGGCCTCGCTTTTGGATGAGCAGCTCCTGCAGAAACTCCCTAACACAACAGCTGGATTCGTCGTCATGGACTTTAGCGGCGATGGGTACAAGAAATTTAACGCAAGCCCGTGGGCCAGTGATGTTCAAGGTCTGAACGCCATTAAATCGGCGGTTGACGATTTAGAGGCAAACGGCGCCTCCGAGGAACAGATTAAAGTGGCGAAGACCCTGCTCAACTCCCTCCAAAAGCTGGGCCTCGTCTCCGCTGATGGAAAGTCGCAAGTTGATAAGGTGCTCAGCAGCGGCGTAGCTTTCGTAGCGATACGCAAAGAGCAAGAGGTTCCCCTCGACCTTGGTGTATTCCTCCGTGCAGCCTCCGGCGTTTCGATCGCAGACCGTGTCGCCATCCTCAAGCAGATCGTGAGCGATTCGGGGCTCAAGACAACCGATGAGACGATCGGCGGCGTTCAAGGATTCGTTGCTGAACCAACTCAAGCCGGCGAGGACTCTGTTGACGTGAAGCTCTACGTCGCCGGAACTGCCGACAAGCTCGGATTTGCTTTCAGCAAGAGCGCACTCGAGGGGCTGTTCGGATCCGCCGCTACCTCGGGACTCGAGAACATCCGCGCGCTGCCAGAGTTTGCGAAGGCAGAGGATGCTGTTCGTTCACCAGAAGCCCCC
>JALRCK010000233.1 GCA_023262305.1 Deltaproteobacteria bacterium | reverse complement strand
ATCGCTTTTATTCAGATCCCCATCGTTGTCCACAGAATCGGATCTTTTCACGGTCGCAGTTGCGCAGCTCTCTGGCTCCTCGCCGGGTAGCCGCTTATAGTGGGAGTCATGAGCGAGAACGACGCGATCAGTAGTGAGTCTGCAAGCGAGGTAGTAGCGGTTCAGTCGGCAACCCGTGCAGATGTTCCAACTCGGCAGCGTTCGCCCCTGTGGATGGTGAGTCAGGAGCCACTCCTTAATGATCTCGTCGCATACTTGAGCAGTGTGCGAGAGGAGCTCGATCGGTACCCCGACAAGCATCATGAGTTAATATTTTCCCGGGCTGATCTGCGGCAGTGTCGCGCGGCCTTTGACAGGATGATCCGAAAAGGGGAGGAGGGGCTGCACCGTTTGTGCGAGCTCTTCTGTAACACCCTCGTTGGAAAATACCAGCTTCAGAGTGTTGTAATCGGTGAAACGCCAACAACGCATGAGCGCTTCACGTTGACGCAGATCCTCTCCCGGCAGGATCTCTATTCAACGATCGACCTTGACCTTGGGAATCGACAGCTCAGAAAACTTACATATTTCGACGGAAAATCATGGGTTTCGCCGATCCTCGTGGCGAACATGGTCGAATATCAGCCAACCGAACCGAACTCTCACGGTGTTCACAAGATCATCAGTCGAATCAAAGCCGAGGAAGAATTGTGGAATAAGGTTGTGGATGAGATCTTCGGTTTAGATTCACTCGTGACACGTGACAAGCAGCTTCGACACCTGAGCTACTACGTCAAGGACGTCTTCGGAGTAAAGATCGTTGTGGGCACCACGGAAGAGGCGATTGAGCTTCACGATCAGCTTGAACGCTACACCTGGGCACCCGCGCAGCTTGAAGAGGTGGGGGAACCGTTCTCTGCCAAAACTAAGGAGCTCATATTCCTTGAGACAAAAGATTACATTCGAGATGCAGACAAGAGCAGCGGCTGGGAGGCAGTAAAGTCGGTCATCATGTGGGGCGGTCGTATGTTCGAGGTTCAGGTTCAGCCCCTCGGTAACTTCTGGCGAGAGCGGGAGCACCTGACGCGAGAGAGCCACGCAGGCTTCAAGAGTAGGCGTGAGGAGGTTCGGCAGCAGATCGCTGAGCAGATCCCACTCTTCCGTTTCTACCAGAACCTGCTCAGGTGGCTGATTCAGCTGCCAAAATCGCCGGCCCCAACGTTTCCTGGGGTGTCAGTGCATGTAACTGATTGATTGTAAAAGCTATTTGAGCTTTATTGCTGGGAGGTGCTATACTTGAATAAAATGTTCAAGATTGCTACCCTTTGCTTTTCGTTTCGCATAGTTGCCTAAGTAGTTGAAAAAGTGAGCCCGGCAGCGGACTTAGTTTTCTTTTGTCGCTAAACTGCAGGCGCAGCTCTAACGAACACGGATTCGCGAGTGATTTAGGAAAGACCCCACTATGAGTACGGACGTCCTCGATACCTACACCTCTTCGGAGTACAAGTACGGCTTCTACACCGACATCGAATCAGAGTCCGCTCCCCCTGGATTAAATCCAGACATCATACGGTTCATCTCCAAGAAGAAAGAGGAGCCGGAGTGGATGCTCGAGTGGCGGCTCAAGGCGTATGCGACGTGGCAGCAGATGAAGGAGCCACATTGGGCGTTCGTCAACTACCCACCGATCGATTACCAGGATGTGGTGTACTACTCAGCCCCTAAGCAGAAGCCGCAGCTGAAAAGCCTCGATGAGGTGGACCCAGAGATCCTAAAGACCTACGAGAAGCTCGGCATCCCACTTCACGAGCAAAAAGCGCTTTCAGGTGTCGCGGTAGACGCCGTGTTTGATTCAGTGTCCGTGGTAACTACCTTTAAGAAGCAGCTTGAAGAGGTTGGGGTGATCTTTTGTCCCATCTCTGAGGCTATTCGCAACCATCCAGAACTTGTAAAGAAGTACCTCGGCTCAGTAGTTCCTCATTCGGACAATTTCTTCTCTGCGCTCAATTCAGCCGTCTTCACGGACGGTTCGTTTTGCTATATCCCGAAGGGAGTGCGTTGTCCGCTTGAGCTCTCCACCTACTTCCGTATCAACGCCGCTAAAACGGGGCAGTTTGAACGAACCCTCATTATCGCTGATGAGGGGAGCTATGTGAGTTACATGGAGGGGTGCACCGCTCCGATGCGTGATGAAAATCAGCTTCACGCGGCAGTTGTCGAGCTCGTTGCACTCGGCGACGCGCAGATTAAGTACTCAACGATCCAGAATTGGTACCCGGGTGACAAGGATGGAAAAGGTGGCATCTACAACTTCGTCACCAAGCGCGGCTTGTGTGCAGGGAAGAACTCTAAGATCTCGTGGACGCAGGTTGAGACTGGTAGTTCGATAACCTGGAAGTATCCAAGCTGCATCCTTAAAGGGGACAACTCTGTGGGTGAGTTCTACTCAGTTGCGATCACCAATAACAAGCAGCAGGCCGACACTGGAACCAAGATGGTGCACATCGGCAAGAACACCAAGAGCACGATAGTTTCGAAGGGCATCTCCGCTGGTCGCAGCCAAAATGCGTACCGCGGTCTTGTCAAGATGATGAAGAGTGCTGATGGCGCCCGCAATTTTTCTCAGTGTGACTCGATGCTGATGGGGAACGAGTGTGGCGCACACACCTTCCCGTACATCGAGGTCAAGAATCCAACCGCAACCGTGGAGCATGAGGCCTCTACCTCCAAGATCGGAGAGGACCAGATCTTCTACTGTAACCAGCGCGGTATCTCAACGGAGGATGCGGTGTCGATGATCGTGCACGGGTTTTGTAAGGAAGTATTAAACGAGCTGCCGATGGAGTTCGCCGTTGAGGCGCGACGACTTTTGGAGATCAGTCTCGAAGGTAGCGTAGGATAAACGAGGTAGTATGAGTTTGTTGAAGATTTCAAATCTGCACGCCCGAGTTGAGGGAGAGGGAAGGGAGATTCTCAAAGGGGTTAACCTTGAGATTAAGCCTGGAGAGGTTCACGCCATCATGGGGGTGAATGGTTCCGGCAAGAGCACCCTTGCCAACATCCTTGGTGGTAAGGAAGGGTACGAGATCACGGCAGGTAGCGTGTCCTTTGACGGAAAGGAGCTTCTGGAACTCGATCCAGAGATTCGCGCTCGAGAGGGCTTGTTCCTTGCGTTTCAGTACCCGGTTGAGCTTCCTGGAGTCTTAACGACCTACTTCTTGCGCACGGCCCTCAACTCCGTTCGTGAGCATCGTGGCCAGCCAGCGATCTCTGTGCGCGACTTCGCCACATTGGTGAAGGAGAAGGCTAAACACCTTCAGCTGAATGACGAGATGCTCAAGCGCGCTGTGAACGAGGGGTTCTCGGGTGGAGAGAAGAAGCGCAATGAAGTTTTCCAAATGGCAGTCCTTGAGCCAAAGCTCGCCATCCTCGATGAGACCGACTCGGGGCTCGACATCGATGCCCTTCAGATCGTTGCGGATGGGGTGAACAAGCTTCGCTCAAACAACAACGGCATGCTTGTGATTACACACTACCAACGGCTCCTCAACTACATCGTGCCAGATGTCGTGCATGTGATGGTTGATGGACGAATCGTGAAGTCGGGAGGCAAGGAGCTGGCGCTCGAGCTTGAGACTCACGGCTATGCTGCGTTCAAAGAGTCTGCTACTGCCCCTGTGTAAGGTATCCATGAGTGCTGTTACTAAATCAAAAGAGAGTGTGACTCCCGCTCAGGATTGGGCCTCGGTCGCTATCGCTGAAGCGAAGAAACGACAGGGTGTGCTCGGAGCTCTGAGCAAGGTTATCAACGAGGCAGAGGTAGTATTTAAAAAGGTCCTCTTTCCAACTCCTCGCATGGAAGCGTGGAAGTATACGAATACCGATGCAATCGCAAAGGGTGCGTATTCGCTTGCTCCGATTGCCGCGACTAAAATTTCAGCAGAGGTTCTCGCTCCATATCTCATTTCAGGTCTCAACGCTCACACCGTAGTGTTTGTTGACGGTGTGTTTGCTCCTGAGCATTCGTCAAAGGACGCTGTCAAAGGGGTTCGAATCGAGCGTCTCGCTGAAGGTGCCGCTGATGGAGTGGGCTCGCTTGCGCCGCACGCCGACGAGGCTTTCGCTGCGCTTGCAACGGCACTCGTCACTGATGGTGTCTCGATCGTCGCCGATCGCAACGCAGTCGCATCGCAACCGATTCACATCGTGCATGTCGCTACATCCCAGAGTAACGGGCGTGTTGTGACGCCGCGACTCTGTATACGAGCTGACGAGAACTCCCAGGTCACAATAGTTGAGAGTTTTGTGACAGCTGGAGGAGAGGGGTATCTCTCACTGCCTGTTGCTGAGGTCCTTGCAGCGGATGGCGCCATAGTCGATTACTACAAGTATCAACATGAAGCTGTGTCCGCTAATCACGTATCGACTACGATTGTTGACCAAGGTCGTTCCGGAACTGTTTCAACGCACATCTTCTCATTTGGTGGTGCGCTTGTTCGAAACAACGTGACCGCAAGGCTCAAAGGGAGTGGAGCGAATGCGGTGTTAAACGGTCTCTCCGTTTTGAGTGGAACCCAGCACGTTGATAACTCGACCGAGATTCATCACATCGAGCCTACGATAGAGAGTAGGGAACACTTCAAGGGGATCTACGCGGATTCTAGCCGTGGTGTTTTCTCAGGAACGATCACAGTTGATCAGATCGCACAAAAGACAAATGCGTTTCAATCGAACCAGGCTCTCTTGCTCTCACCTAATGCGAGCATCGAGACCCGCCCGCAGCTTAAAATTTGGGCCGATGACGTTAAGTGCACCCACGGGGCTACCGTAG
>JALRCK010000232.1 GCA_023262305.1 Deltaproteobacteria bacterium | reverse complement strand
GTTCTGTCCGAACAAGAGAGAGTCGAGCGCGGTTACTTTGTAGCCAGCGTCGAGGAGGTGCTCACAGAGAACTGAGCCAAGGTAGCCGGCACCGCCGGTGACGAGAACGTGAGAGGTCATAAGTTCACTCGATAAAAAAATTGCTGTATCGCACGCGAGTTAGGTACACCTGTGGCGCACTTCACCCACTGATTCCACTAGTTGTGATGCGAGGGGTTGGGGCTTTGACTCGACAAACTCTGGGGGTAAGGCTCAGTACGGGGCATTGCATCGGAATCCAGAACGACAAACAGTCACTTTTCCAATTAAAAACAAGTGGTTAGAAACCACTCAGACCGTCCGTCCAGCTCTAGCAACAAGCACCCGAATTCAGCGGAACAGCATCTTAACGCGGGTACGTTGTGCCCATACTCGCCGAGGGAGGCGAGACCTATGCATCAGTTGCCGAAGATCTCTATCGTAACACCCGCCTACAACTGCGGGCACCTCATCCAACGATGCATCGAGAGCGTTACCTCGCAGGGCTACCCGAACCTCGAGCACATCATCGTCGACGGCGGCTCCTCTGATGACACCGTGCAGGTGCTCAAGCGCTATCCGCACCTGCGCTGGATCTCGGAGAAGGACACCGGCGAAGCAAACGCCCTCAACAAGGGTCTCACGAAAGTCACTGGAGAGATCGTCTGCTGGCTCAACGCTGACGACTACCTTCATCCAAACGCGTTGATCCGTGTCGGGCAAACGTTCGCCAACAATCCGGAGTGGGAGTTAGTGTTCGGCAACACCCACATGGTGGACCCCAACGGAAAGATCTTGTGGGTAAAAAATTCATTTTCGGGCACCTCCCTCAACACCCTCCTGAAATGGTGGGAACACGGCTCGATGCCTCACCAGCCTTCGATGTTTTTTCGAAAGAGACTCTTCGACAGGGTCGGTCCCCTCAACGAGACGCTGCACTTCTCGATTGACCTTGAGCTATGGTTGCGGTGCGCTGTTGAAACGAGATACCACCACATCGATCGCGTTCTCTCGTGCGCGGTGCAACGAAGCGATTGCAAGTCTGACGGCACCGAGGTCGATCAGATACAGAGCCACTGGAGAGTTCTCCTCCCGTTTTTAAAGCACCTCTCATTCGACGACCGAGTGGATTTTTGGGGAGACTACTACATTGGTCGGCTCACCGGCTTGAACAACCACAATCACCTTGATCCCGTACGTTTCCCTGACTCAGAGGAGGCCCTGATAGCTGTGGTGAGAGCTATCACACTCCACGAATCAAGCTTGGGTATACTGTCGTACCTCTTCCCTGAACAACAAGCTCTCGTAGCCGTTGTGGAGAGGCTGATCGCACGGGGTCTCTACTTCAACGAAACGCAGCTCATCGCCGTATCCGAGAAGCCACGAGCACCTCAGAGCATTCCAGTGGATAAAACTATCGTAATTGACGGGGTGTTCTTCGAACGCGCTCGCACGGGAATTTTTCGAGTGTGGGATTCAATCCTCCGCGAGTGGTCACAGACGTCTTTCGGCAAGAGGGTCGTTGTGCTCGACAGGAGTGGGCACGCCCCCCGCCATCCTGGAATCCGATACCGCCTTGTGCCCCGCGCCAACAAGGAGCTGATTAAAGAATCGGAGATGCTGAAAAACATCTGCCTTGAAGAGAACGCTGGGCTCTTCATCTCAACGTACTACACCTCAGTGGACGGCATCCCATCAATCATGCCGGTGTATGACATGATCCCTGAGAAGACGGGGCTCTTCAAATTGACCGAGCCGGACTGGCAAGCGAAGCACCTTGCAATTAAGCGAGCCTCTGCATTCTGCTGTATCTCTGAATCCACACGCAGAGACCTGCTCGAGGTGTTTCCGGACATCAATCCCATGAGCGCAGTCGTCACGTTGTGTGGTATCGACCGCGAGAAATTTAGCCCTGCTGGCCGCGACGAGCTGATAGAGCTTTGCAAGAGACTCAACCTCGATCGCCCCTACTTCATCGTGCCAGGTGGAAATGTCGAGTACAAAAATGTTCGAATGTTCTTCGAGGCGATGAGAGCTATTCCCTCTCAACACGGCTTCAAGGCTCTCACCACCGGATCTTTCTCTCAGAAAGATCTGGGAGACCTCACCACAGGGTGCGAGATCGTCAACGTCGGCCTGACAGACGACGAGTTGCGCGTGGCCTACACCGGAGCTCTCGCGTTGGTGTACCCAACAAAGTACGAGGGCTTTGGACTTCCAATCCTTGAAGCTATGTCGTGTGGCTGCCCAGTCATAACCACCCCGTGGACCTCAATTCCGGAGGTCGCAGGCGGCGCTGCCATGTATGTCAAAGACGCAAGTACCCTCACAACTGCACTCGTCGAGATTCAACGACCGGAGGCAAGAGAGAAGCTCATCGCTGCAGGATTTGAACGAGCAGGAAAATTCAGTTGGCAAACGATGGCGAGCCAGATTCAAGGTGTGTGCGAACAGGTGATAGGAGCTACGGAGCTACCCCGCCCTGTCCGGCTCTCCTAAGAGTGGATCCGTATTGAGGTCGTACTCCTTTCCATCAGAGATACCATCACCATCGGAATCTATCTTGAGCGGATTACTGCCAACTACGGTCTCTAGATCGTCTCGCAGTCCATCACTATCGGAGTCGTTACTGTTGGGATTGAATCCCTTTGATTCTTCGAAAGCGTTGCTCAAGCCATCTCCGTCAACGTCCACATAGAGAGCGCTCGGATCAAGCGGATCACCACCAGAGAGAACCTCTGCGCCGTCAGCTCGTCCATCACCATCGGAATCGGAAAGATTCGGATTCGTTCCCCGTTTTGCCTCCTCTTCATTCAGGAGCCCATCCATATCTTGGTCAAGCTGTCGAAGGCGCGAGTCTAGCTGCCCCTTCTCGATATCAGTTGGAACCGAATTGGCATCATTTGGCTCTGCCCCCGATCTCTCCTCGCGAGCATTCGAGAAGCCATCGCCATCACTATCCTCCCACTGAGATCCATCGAAGCCCTTACCGAGCCAATTTCCATCACCCTTCGAGGAAACACCCCCCGTTCCACCGTTCACGACGTCGTCGTCAGATCCCTTATCTCCAAGCACAGATAACTCCTGCAAGAGCCCCTCATCACTTGGAACATCGCCTTCAGAAAATCCTTCATCCACACTCACGTCTGGGGTCGTTGTCGCTGTAGCTGCAGTGGGCACACCGGAGCCCGTCGCTGCAGGCGTTGCGGTGATCGTCCCGGTGTTGGTCGCTGCTGCAGTCCCTGTGACGGTTCCACTGGGAACAGCCACCTGCCCTCCGACGCTGTAGTCCTCCTGACACGCTTTTGTGCCAGTGGCTACGAACGCAATCGATATCAGGGCGATTGACGCCGCGATCCTCTCCAAAGCTGACTTCTCAGACATATACATCTCCAGGATGAGAGCCCTGCGCACTCTCTCATAAGAGGTTAGGTTAGCGTGATAATCATGTTCTAAAAAGGGGGAGATTGTATCTCTGTGAGGAGGGCGTAGCTCTCCGGGAACAACCACGAGGTCAGTCATGTCAGGGGGGGGGAGGCGCAAGCGCTGGGTAGGGAGTTAAAATGGTGTCGTGCCACTTTTTTTGAGATTTTTGGCAAGGCGATAGGAGGAGCAGCAGAGGGATAAAGATGCGGATGGATATGGAGATGACCAGGAGGGCTTTCAGCTAGAACCGCGCTAGGATTGTGATTTTCTCCGAGCTGCTAGTGGCTAACTACCGAGTCCGAAGCAACCGATGCGATGAATGCAACGAGCTTCTCAATTTCGTCGGGGTTTTCACTCTTCATGAAGCACCCCACAGCGCCATAGGACTCGGCGGTCTCGGCAAGTTTGGGGATGCGCCCCTCACTCATCACCACAACCGTTGCGCCTTTAGAGGTCAAAGCTTGAATGAGCTCAAGCGTCTTTGAGATGGTGTGGATATCTACGAGCACAACTGACGGAGCCCACGACTCCATCTGCTGATGAGCTTCTGCTTCGTCCTGAGCGAGTTTGCATTCGATGGCAAAGGTGGCGCTGTACATATCAGCAACGGTCCTCATATGGTCGAAATAATCTGAGAGATCATCCAACACAAGGAGCTTTACCTCCTTGCGCGGACCGCCTCCGACCATCTCTCCATTAGGAATCATTCGCATGAATGCCTAGCTCTCAATTAGACGGGACCCACTAGCCCCTACAAGTATACTGGTCGGAAACAAGCTCAAACTAATGAAGCACAAAATCACCCTTTACCTGCTGTTAGCGAAAAAAAATGGCTAACTCCAACAAATACGTTGCAGTTTCTATTCTTTTTGCATATAGTACGCCCATAGACGGCTTTTTAAAGGAACAACATGAAATCAAAGCCACGAAAACAGGGCGGAGACGAGAGCTCCTCCTTCCAGTCAAGCACACTAGCGCCGGTACAAAGACAAACACTTGATTTCCTGAGGAAATTTCTTGCAGAAAAGGGTTATGCACCCTCTCTCAAGGATATCGCTGAGTTCATCGGCGTAAAGTCGGCCTCTACTGCACACTTCCACCTTGAACGGCTTGAGAACAAAGGCTTCATCCGCCGCGGAGTGGATGGAATGCTGGAACTCCTCGACCGCGTTACCCCAGAGCTCGGCCCCACTGCTGTCCCCCTTGTAGGGGTAATCGCAGCGGGTAGACCGATCGAAGCGGTGGAGCAGGCTGCCACTATCGATATCCCGCCGAGCATGATCGATGGTCGCGGAGAGGTGTACTGCCTTGAGGTCAGCGGAAACTCCATGATCGACGAGCATATCTGCGACAGAGATATCGTGGTCATCAAGAAGCAGGAGAACGCGGAAGA
>JALRCK010000231.1 GCA_023262305.1 Deltaproteobacteria bacterium | reverse complement strand
GCAGGGTGGTGAAAAATGGTTCCGTCGTGAGCATTTTGAGAGTTTTGACGAAACGAGGCGGAGACGACGAAAAAACCGGAGGCGTATCCACTGAGATACGTTGAGGATTTTTTCGGCGGCTCCAACGAAGTTGCAGGCAAACTATCGAAATGCGCAACAGGAAATCATTTTTCACCACCCTGCTAGCAGTAATCTCGAAATTCTTCGAGGAGATCCCCCTCACGCTGTAGCGGTTAGGGGGATTTCTTTTTTGGAGGCAATCAATTGTTCGTTTCTCGTCTTAAAATATACAACTTTCGAAACCTCGCCGATCAATCGATCGAGCTCGGCTCTGGAGCTGTGTATATCTCTGGCTTAAATGGAAACGGGAAAACAAATCTTGTAGAGGCGATCTACCTTCTCTCCGGTTCCCGATCGTTTAGAACCAACTCATCGAGTGAACTTTTAAAGTGGGGCGAGAAGGAGTGCTCTATCTTCGGTAGTGTAACCACATCACTAGGTTCAGAGGAGCTCGGTTTAATTTTTACCCCCGGAGAGCGGAGGGCGCTCAGCAATGGAAAAGAGCTCGACTCAATGACCGACCTGATCGGCAGGTTGCGAGTCATAGCGTTTTCACCAGCTGATCTCTCCCTCGTTAAAGGCTCTCCGTCGGGCAGGAGGCGGTTTCTCGATCGGCATATGGTAGACCTTAACCCCCCGTTTGTTAAGGTCTTGATGGCTTACCAGAGGGCTCTAGCGAGTAAGAGCGCGGTATTGAAGCAACCTGGATGTACCTATGCTCACCTGAAACCGTGGAATGAGCTACTTGCTCAGTCGTGTGGAAAAATTGTTGATAACCGAGTTAAGTTTTTGGAATCGCTTTCTGATAAGTCTCAAAGTTTCCATAAGCTCTACGCGCCTATGGACGGAGACCTGTCCCTAACCCTTGAATCTGACTTCTACCAAGATGGTCGGGTCCTCTCTGATGATGAGATCCTGGGTAAGTTTGAAAATGCAGCACCTCGCGAGATGGCTATGAAGAGCGCCTCCCTTGGAGCTCAGCGCGACGATCTCCAGATAACCTTAGGTGGGGTCGATGCCAGGGCCTACGCATCTCAGGGGCAAACGAGGAGCGTTGTGCTCTCGATGAAGCTCGGTGTTATCGAGATGATTGAGGCAGCTACTGGAGAGTCCCCTGTGGTTATCCTTGATGACGTTGATTCAGAACTCGACCGAGCGCGCTCAGAGCGCCTATTCTCAGCGCTTGTGTCTAAACCGAGACAGATAATCGTTACAGGCACTGAAGGACCTTCCCAACAACTTATCCACAGACCGGAATTACGAATCCTCAACGTATCGCAGGGAGTGGTCACAGCGTCTTAGTCTGCGCAACGCAACAAAGGGGCTTTTTATGTCGATAAATCGATAGAAAAAGGGCGTTTATCGGATTGAAAGCCACCAAAAACGGCTAGTGCCCAAACCGACTTTTAAAAGCTAACAAAATCAATGTATTGCGAATTTAAAACAGCGCAGGTTTCCTATTTACCAAACGGATCTAACTATCCTACACTACTAAGGTTATGGAACTGCTACCGAGCCCTGTTTTGGGCAGAGGGCTTCCAACGGAGTTTTGGAGGAGTTAATGACCACCGCGGATAATACGCAACCAGCGACCGGACTTGTTTACGATGCCGGGCAGATCAAGGTTCTTGAAGGTCTTGAGGCAGTTCGAAAGAGACCAGCGATGTACATCGGTGACACGTTCTATCGAGGGTACCATCACCTTGTCTGGGAAGTTCTCGACAACGCGGTTGATGAGGCGCTTGCTGGTTACTGCAACACCATCAGAGTAACTCTCCACACGAACGGATCCGTTTCAGTTGAAGACAACGGTCGAGGAATTCCAACGAGCATTCACCCTACAGAGGGAGTGAGTGGAGTTGAAGTCGTCATGACGAAGCTTCATGCCGGTGGAAAGTTCGAGAAGGAAGCGTACAAAGTTTCCGGTGGACTTCACGGCGTGGGAGTTTCAGTAGTAAACGCCCTCTCTGAGTGGTTGAAAGCCGAAGTGAAGCAGGGCGGGAAAGTTCACGCAATGGAGTTCCGTCGTGGCGACCCTGTTGCTCCTTTGAAGGTTATCGGTGACGCTGAAGGCTCGGGAACAAAGGTTACTTTCTATCCCGACCACACGATCTTCCAAGAGACAAAAACATTTAACTACGACACGGTTTCGCACCGAATTCGAGAGCTTGCGTTCTTGAATGCAGGGCTTCGAATCATCCTCGTTGATGAGCGTATCGACAAGGAGCAGGAGTTCTTCTTTGAAGGAGGAATTCGCAGCTTCGTTTCCCACATCAACAAGTCAAAACAGCCGATATTTCCAGATCCCATTTACATTAGCGGCGAGCGCGACGGTATCAGCGCAGAGATAGCGCTCCAGTACAACACCGAGTACTCAGAGAGTATCTATACCTACGCCAACAACATCAACACGCCTGAGGGCGGAACACATCTGATCGGCTTTAAGGCTGCTCTTACTCGAACCCTCAACAACTACGCCGACAAGAACAATCTCCTGAAAGGCTTCAACGAAGGCATTCAGGGTGATGACACTCGTGAGGGGCTTGTTGGGGTGGTGAGCGTTAAGATCCCAGAGCCTCAATTCGAGGGACAAACCAAGTCAAAGCTTGGAAACTCTGAGGTTAAAGGTTTCGTTGAGCAGATAGCGGGTGAGCAGCTCGCTAAGTTCTTTGAGGAGAATCCACAGATCGCCAAGACGATTGTGAATAAGTCCCTTGAGGCAGCGCGCGCTCGTGAGGCAGCTCGAAAGGCTCGTGAGCTTGTTCGCCGAAAGGGAGCGCTTGATAGCGCCGCACTTCCCGGAAAGCTAGCGGACTGCCAAAACGAGAGTCCTGAAGAAGCAGAACTCTTCTTGGTCGAGGGAGAGTCCGCCGGTGGCTCTGCAAAACAGGGACGTGATAAGAAGAATCAAGCTATCCTTCCGCTCAAGGGTAAGATCCTCAACGTTGAGAAAGCGCGTTTCGACAAGATGCTTTCGTTCGAGGAAATTCGAGTTCTCATCACCGCGCTCGGAACTGGAATCGGTTCTGGAGATTTCGATGTGAACAAACTTCGGTACCACAAGGTCGTTATCATGACCGACGCCGATGTTGACGGAAGCCACATCCGAACCCTCTTGCTGACCTTCTTCTACCGTCAGATGAACGAGGTAATCTCGAAGGGGCACCTCTACATCGCGCAGCCGCCGCTCTACAAGATTAAGAAGGGTAAGACTGAGCGATACCTCAAGAACGAGAAGGAGTTTACTGAGATTATCGTTGGTGGTGGGGCCGAAGGGGTTTCTATCCAAGGCAAGGAGGGCAAGGTTGTCACAGGAGAATCCATCGTTCCCCTCCTCGTTCGAGTTCAGGATGTGAAGCGTGCCTTGATAGAGATTCAGATGGAGCGACTCGATCAACGAGTTATTGTAGCTCTCTCTGAGTCAGGGATCTCATTCAACGAAACCTCATGGAAGAGAGATCAGCTCACAGCGCTCCTCCCACAACTCGTCACTTCAATTAAGGCTCGAACCCTCGCAGAGCCTGCGGTGGAGATAGTAGATGATCACGATGGTGAGGTAGCGATTCGAGTGAAGACCCGTTTGCGCGGTGTTCAATACACAACAACCGTGACCCGGCGCCTGTGGATCTCGGATAAGATCTCGACCATTCGATCGGTGTACGCAGATGCTCGCACACAGCTTGGAGATGGGCCGTATACGATTACTGCCACGGGTGACTCAAAGGAGCGCGCCTCAGCGGAGTCAATCGAGGCGGTCGCTGATTGGGTCGACGAGCGTGGGCGCAAGGGACTCGCGATTACCCGATACAAGGGACTTGGAGAGATGAACCCTGAGCAGTTGTGGGAGACCACGATGGACCCAGCGAATCGTCGTCTTTTGCAGGTTACCGTTGATGACGCGATCGATGCTGATCAGATATTCACGGTTCTTATGGGCGATGAGGTTGAGCCTCGAAGGAAGTTCATTGAGGATAACGCCCTTAAGATTCGCAACCTAGATATTTAGTGATTTTGTGGGGTTTGGACCCGGAGTTGACCCAATAGTTCTTCTTCGGTACCCTCCCCCTCTCATTTGTTAAGGAGTCGTGTTATGGCATCGCCAACCAAGAAGACCGAGAATCGTCGAGCAGCTCGTAGCGCCAAGCGTGTTACTAAGCGCAACAAGAAGAACAACCTGAAGGCTCGCAAGGCTAAAGCCGCGGCTAAGTAAGGTTAGCGAAAGGCGCGATGAGCAGCCTTTTTGATACGGAGCCCTGGGAGGCTCCGTTTTTTATTTCTCATATCTCTCGTGGTCCCCGCACCTCAACCTATAGGTGGCGGAATCTATTTAGCCTTCAGCTCGTTAGTTAAGACCTGAGACGGCACGTGGCGTTTTGCGGACCAGGTGTACGCATACGTTCCCTGCTTGCCCGATCGAGATTTAGTTCCAACTATCTCAGCAACGGTCTTGCCCTCTAAGGTCTTCTCATCAGGGGAGAGTATGGCCTCTGATGTAGTACGGCTGCCGTCGGGAGTTATCAGCGTAAAGCGCAGTATCGTACGTCCACGTGGGTCTCTTGTTCGTTCGCCGTCGAGCGGAATCATCGTCATGCGGGATTTAATACCTCGAGGGTTGTCCTCAAGTGGAATTTCTAAAATTGAGTGTCCAAAGAGGGATCCGGACTCGTCTTTAAAAACTAAAACTCCCATCGTTTTTGGCTTGTCTGCAACTGGCTTTTCCCCGGTGACCTCCCATATCCATGAGCCACTCACATTGCTCCCAGTAGGATTAACCCCTGTTGCATCAT
>JALRCK010000230.1 GCA_023262305.1 Deltaproteobacteria bacterium | reverse complement strand
AGAGCAGGAAGCGACCAATAGCGATATTCCTGAGCTTGTGTGGGGTGTTTTCCCTCTGGTTCCTCACGCGGGAGAACCTCTCGCTCCAGCAATTTTATACGAACCTCTTCCTCATCGGCATCGCCGGGGGGTACTGGGTTCTTGTGGTGACGCTCGCCGCCGAGCAGTTTGGCACCAACGTGCGGGCAACGGTAACAACATCGATTCCCAACTTTATTCGAGGCGCGATAGTGCCGGTCAGCGCAGTGTTTCTCTCGCTGCGTCCTCATTTCGGCATCGTCGATTCCGCTATGGTTGTTGGAGTCGCTGTCTGCGTGTTAGCAACCGTGTGCCTGTTCAGGCTTGAGGAGACCTTCTCAAGGGACCTTGATTTTATCGAGGAGTAGGGGACGAACAACGCATCCCCCCTCTCAAACCTTAGTTAAACGCCCCTTCAACCACCACCGTAGAGGTCGATGACCCTGTTAGCTGCTTGCCGGTTAGGTCCGTAAGGTACACCTGAGTTGAGATCTGGACCGGCATAGTGCACGGCATGTCGATAGGTGTTCCATTCCCGTTCGCGAATATCTTCACATTCGTTGGATTAGCAGGGTCGACCGCCGCCAGCTCAAATCCGAATACGTTCTTAAGAGTCAGCTGAGTCGCCGGCTGCCGCTGCTCAAGGATCTTCACCACTACCCAAACGTTCGTGTACCCCATGTAGAAGTACTGAGCTTTCAGCTCCTGGCTCACCAAAGAAGCGAGAAGGCGGCTCGATGGGAATACACATCGACCGTAGGTTGGACGAACATATATCGGTCGTGTTTGGGCGTATGCGCCTGAGGTTTCAGTCAGGCAAAGAGCAAAGATCGCCGAAGCGATGAGTGAACGAAGCTTCATAAAAGGTCCCCCCCGAGATCTTGTACGTTAAGAGCTGTTCTTCAGCGGGGAGAACTATACCGCCGCTTGAACGCGTTGTCCAAACTGGGTGTGTGGAAAAGGGGTGTGGAGTCGGGATGGGATCGAATTGGGCGTGTTTCGGGGGTAGGGGCCGATCCGAGGCGTGCTGACCCCTGTTTTTTAAAGCTCGTGAGCGGGGTAAGCCCATGCGCTTCTGCGCCTGAGGGGCGTCGCCATCGCCGTACACCAAGGACTAGTCACACCTCGATGAGAGCTCGCCATAACGGTACTATCAGATTGCTTTCGCTCGCGCTCCTTGGTGCATTAATGACGCTTTCGGGGGCTCACGCCCTCGATGGAAGCCGCAACTCGGTTGATAGGGAGCCCAATGAATTAGCGCTCGACGTTACGAGCGGTCCTCAATGTGTCGCCGTTCCTCGACCGTTGCCGGGTATGGGGATAGGGTTCGCTCTAGGAACGGCAGGCGACCGCGACAAGATGGAGCGCGGCACCGAGCAAACCATTCCCACTGTACTCGAAGAAACATATCTAATGATTGAGGATGACCGTCTTGAGCTTGATGACTTACGAGGCTTGATGACTTACGAGAGCGCAGACGAGGCCAAACAACTGCATACAAAAAGCGCGGATGGCTTCCCGAGCTCCCATTCTAACCCTCAAGCCGTGACGGGCTATCAGCTCGTGCTCCCGTAGCCCTCCACACCCTGGTCTCCACACCCTGGTACACCCTACTTTTCAAAAGTGGATGAGGTTGTTGATATCGCAGGATAGCTGAAACTAGTTCCGATATTCGCCGCGGCGCTCGAGTGGTCTCGATAAAGTCGGGTGTACCGGAGGGTCGGGACCAGACGCAGGGGTGCAATTTGAAGTCAGACAGCGTGCCGCTTTTTACTGCGCGGCCAGAAAAAAACAGATGGGAAGGGGTAACCAGTTCGAATCACACCGCCAAACTGTCTAAAGGTCCTGATGTGATTGCACTTTTTTTTGACTAGCGATCCCACTCGCTTTTAAGATCGAAGGACTGTTTTCAATACCAAAGGAGTCCTCGTTGGCGGCCAAGTCGAATCGAATACCACCACCCGCAGAGCTGTCGCCTCTCGCGTCGTCGATGCTTACGTTGGCACAAGAAGCTGATGGCGAGTTTGCTAGTGCCATCCGTGCCCTAGCCACAACTGCCCTGCAGGAGCGAGAGCAGTCTGCTAGACAGATTGTGCGCCGCATCACTCGAAAGACTACCTCCAAAGTAGTTCAGCCTGACGGCGACCAAGTCGCCCCTCTTCTTGTAGTTCAAGCCCAGCCCTACCGATCGTTACGGGATATTGTTGCCTCCCAGATTTCCAACAACCTCACGGTGCCTCCCTTTCTGTATCAGTCAGTCCATGACTGGAGGAGATTTGAAGGAGAGGTATCCTTTCGTGTGCCCGTGTCGCGTGGGGCTAAGGTGACGTACGCGGATGTGCCGAATCCTGACCTTGACACTCGACGGGACCGAGAGGCCGCACGATGGCACAATAAGCTACGACCGCTCGGAATACTCTCCACCTACGGAGTGGAGTGGAGTCGCCAAACAATAGTCAGAGACATTTGGCAAAACTTTTACGATGGCCACGGACAAACGTTGGAAGGAGTCCGAATCAAAGTGGGGCGAAAAACTCAAGAATCTCCCTACACCGTTACTATCGAGGGAGGCGCCGAATATCCCCAGCATCTTCTGATTGATATTGGAGGTACCAGCAAAGCGAAATCCATGGAGACCGCCGGACACTTTGGCGAGGGAGCAAAAGTGGTAGCACTGTTGCTTCTCCGAGATGAACAAGCCTCTCGAGTGGTGTACTCCTCGGCGAATTGGTCCATGCAATTTTCTCTCGAATCACAACAGGGAAGCGACGCACAGATGTTGTCTGCTACTTTACGTTCTTGTCCGCGGAGGTCTGGGAACCGCCTGGAGATAGAAGTTGACGATCCTTTTTTCGTATATCTCCTCATCAAGGGAATTAATAGCTTTAGGCATCCGTGGAACCCGGATATGCAAAATCCGACGTACTGTGGACCGCTCGGAGGCTTTAAGTACGTTCCAGGCCAAATGGGTAAGGTCTATGTCGGAGGACAGTGTCTCTCCGTGGACGAAGAGCATGAGAACGGAGAAGGTGAAGTGGTATCACTGAACGACTCGGGCACTTACCCCGAATTAATTCTTTGGTTGAATAAAAAAACTCCCGAGTTCTCCGCCGACCGTGACAGAGGTACGTTAAATCATCGCCAGATTGGATCTCGGGTTTTGTCGCCGATAGTGATGTCTATGACCAATAAGGATCTCACTGATATCCTGCTCAAATTCCAATCGCAATGGCCAACCCACGGAGTTGAATCCGGTAACGAAGACACCTGCGCCTTGGGTCAACTACTGGGCGACCGCCCGATAACCGACAACGCCAATAGTTTTATGGAGGTGCTCCTACAGGAAGCCTCCTCACGCAGGCTAAAAATACCTTTCCCCGCTAACTGTATCGCACTACGAGACGATACATCCGGCGATGTTTCCCTTCATGAGCAAGAGTTCCTCCGTCGACGCGGGGTCCATTTGTATGCGCCTGGCATGGCTAAGCTAGGTATGCAAGTTTATGACGATCACTTTCTTCGAAGAAATGTCGGTACCATAGTTCCAGCCTCGCGAAATAATGCGATTAAAGTTGGCGCTATGCGCGAGGCCGTGCGTGGCATACTCGAACAAGTTCACAGCCATTCACATCTCGCGCACGTGATCATGACAACAGCGATGAAGGGCACACTGCCTCTCATGAGGCAGGTTCTCCTCTTCGATGCCCCAAGAGGTACGATCTTCGACAATCGTGACACGATCTACATCGGGGGCAACCTCTACTGGTCTCGTGTCGCCTTCGAATCAGCGTCTTTTGAAAAAGCCGTAGAAACATGCGCTCGCATGATTCTTTTGTATGAGGGCAGCGAAAAGTCTGAGATTTCAAGTTACGCGATTACTGATTTCATTGAACTTGTCCTCGATTCGATAAGCTCTCCGGAACATCGGGCTAAAATCACAATGCTGAGGCGAATATGGGACGGGGTGTGATATGACTAAGGACCTAGGGACGCAGATGGCGCTTAACCGGACATGGAGCGCAGAACCCGCAAACGCCGCCTTTCGAGGGCTTGAACCGAGTGATAAAGACGCTCTGCTGACTCAATGTATAGCGCATGATCCCATGAGTAAGGAGTTGCTCGAACGGGGTCGCAAAATCGCCGAGGAGTACGGCGTCTCGGACTTTATCCCCAAGCTGATCGAATCGATAGTACCAGAAGGTGTAGTGAAGCTCGTAGAGAAGTATCAGTCGCGGCTCGCCTATCTAGGGGCGACAGTATCTAAGAACATTGACCCCGATATTTTAGAGAATTCTCGGCGATTAAACCAGGACTACGTCAACGCGTGCACCTGGGTGAAACCACCCACCGAGCCTCTCCGGGAGGCGAGTGCCCAGGAGTCGCCGATCAAAGCGCCCGAAGAGGAGAAGCTCAGTGGCCTGATCGGTTCGATCGAACTTGTCGTGCCAGGAGTAGCTCCCCAACCAAGAATCTCCCCTCAGTGTCACCTTGACTCTGGGTGCGTTGGACGTCACGAAACCGCGCTCAATGAATCCTACGGAGTAGCCTGGTCTCAGAAGAAGATAGTACGAGACATCCTTCAAAATTTTTACGATGGTCAAGGTGGTTCCCTGGCCGGCGTCCGAATGACAGTTGAGCGATCTCATAGAGACGGGCCTTTTGTCGTCACCATTCGAGGAGATGGAGAGTTTCCTCATGATTTATTGGTAAATATTGGTGGCACGACCAAGTCACAAGACTCTGAATCGGCGGGGCACTTTGGGGAAGGCGGGAAACTTATCCCGCTTCTTCTCTTGCGTAGTGGCACCGTGACTCGGTGTTCATACAGCTCGCG
>JALRCK010000022.1 GCA_023262305.1 Deltaproteobacteria bacterium | reverse complement strand
GTTCAACGTCCAAGCTCAGGAATCAACTCAGCAGCGAATTAAGATCGGTGTTGTCTACGGTTTCACTGGAGCTGCGCAGGTATGGAGTCAGTACGGGCGCATGGGGCTCGAACTTGCTCAAGATGAGATCAACAGCTCGGGAGGTATCAACGGGAAACAGATCGAGCTGGTATTTGAGGATTCGAAGTCTAATCCAACACAATCGGTGGCGGCTTATCGCAAGCTAACTAAAATCGATCAGACCAGAATTGTTCTCGGCGATGTATGGGATTTTTTAACTAATCCTCTCATACCACTGATATTGTTTTCTCCGACGGTGATGCCCGATGCCGTCGAGAGGACTAACGACTATTTCTTCACCATGGGCGAACGTCGAGAGACGCTTGGCTCTGCGGTAGATCTCTTTTTTAAGAGAAATCCAGATGTAAAACGGGTGGGAATTTTTTGCTGGGACGATCCATGGGGACAATCTTATTTGCGAATCTGGCAGGATGTTGCTGAAAAGAATGGTGTGACGATTGAGAGCGTCTTATGCACCATGGATTTCAATAACGACTTCAGAGCTGATGTCACAAAAATGGCGGCAAAGCGGTTAGATGCGGTTATCATCGCACACATGGCGAATGTTGTTCTTCAGCGAATGAAGGAGCAAAAACTGCTGGTAAAAGTACTAACAACAAGCAACGTGGTCGAGGATATCAAGGTCAAGCAAGCTCCTAAGGAGCTCTTTGAAGGTATTTACCTGACGGACTGGAAACCAAACGATGAGTTTGTCCAGAAATTTAGATCGAGGTTTAACACGGATCCCGTTGTTGAGGCTCACAATAGCTATGAAACGCTGCGTTCTATTGCTAAGGCTCTCAAGTCAAGCGAGACAGACACTGTAGAAGCGTTGAGAACAATCAAATATGATGGGGTTGCGGGGCTGATAGACTTCACTGGTTCATCTTTTGCGAATAAGAGCACAGCGCAGCTTTATAGGGTGCAGAACGGCAATTTCGAGCTTGTTCACTGAAGCGGGCGACAGCAATTTGAGTCAGTTTTGTGTCAGTTCAAAAGTTAGCTGCTTCTGACGTTGTAAGATGCTGATGGTTCAGCTAATTTTTTACGCAGAATCGGACGAGCACTTAATTCGTAATGCGTAGGTCGGGGGTTCGACTCCCCTGGGCGGCTCCAACTTTTTCCACTCGGCGTTCTCGCCCAGGGGCTATCGCCCCTCCTGAATTGAACAACCTTGATGAGATTGGTGTTGGAGGGGCAGGCTATGACTGCCCGTACGGTTAAACCACCTTGATGAAATGATATGCCTCACCAAGGTAGACGATCCATACGGGCGGTCGTAGCCCGCCCCTCCATGGTCGGAAAACCTCGGTGAAATGAATATCCCTCATCAGGGTAGGCGATCCATACGGGCGGTAATACCTCGCCCCTACATAACCGAGCGACTTTGAGGGAATACACATTCCCCTCAAGCTCAACCCCAAACCAGCCGAACCTATAACCACGGGGATTGTGTCTCCCGGCTTCAATATACAGTGGATGTTTACTAGTACCATCCCGAACGCAAAAGGAGTTGCGTATGAGCGTACGTGGATTAAGCGGTTATACCCTTTCGTGGGTTCAGCAGAGCGCCCAACTTCGGTCACGGCGCGATACCGTTTCAGAGGAAAAAGCCCGTCAGAGCTCAAATGAACTTCGAATCATCGAAAACGAAAGCTCGCCTCAGGAGTTCTCGAAGGACGAGCTTAAACGCCTTCGAGAATTTATGTCCAAGATCGGCGACGGGGTCGATTCGATCGACGGCGTGATCCAGAACTTTGACAAAATAGACACCAAAGGAACTGGAAAAATTACGGCTGAACAGGTCAAAGAATTCGAGAACATCGCTGCTGAGGCGGAGGCCGCTGCGGCTGCGCAACCCATCATGCTGGACCAAGGTGACAGCTCACTGGCGATGGCGCGCGGCTCCATGGAGAGCTACATCAATAAGTACACTGCGAAAACTCAAGCGAAGACCTCCACGTTTGAGCGCAGCGAGTGATACAGGACAACGCGCGTTCGCCTTGCCGCTCTCGGAAACACACGAGATACTTAAGGCTTGGGCACTATTGAGTCCTTTGTCATCCAATCAACGAGGAGATCCGACACGATCTGATTGCCTTCAGCCCGGTAGTGGCAGTGATCATAGAAAAGCTCCTTCGAGGTGATCGTGGGAGCTTTTTCACGAAGAGCCGGGAGGAGGTCATAATTCGGGACATTCAAGCTATCAAATAGTTTCTTGAACTCATCCTGGGGATAGGTGCTCAAAGCCTCCGGATTGCAATACACCTGCATCAGCACCGGAAACATGAAGGCTGCGAACTTGGAGTGATTTTGGCGCACCAGGCCCACGAAAGATTTCGCTATCTTTCCGAGCTGCTGCCATGCCGTCGGACTCCATCCTAAGCCGAAGTCGTTGTGAGCGTTGTAGATCTCAAAGTCGAACCCATTTCGCGTGGTCAGCATGGCGCCGGAGTGAAGGTCGCGACCTGCGCGAAAGGTTTCCCGCCAATCCTTCTCGACCTCGACCCCTCGCTGCTTGCCGAACACTACATCAGAGCTCACGAGCTGAAACCGCTGTACGACCCACGTTAAAAATCTGCTGGCTGAGAAAGGGAACCGTAAGGTCTTCGCATAGAACTTATTGGTCTGTTGCGCATCGTTGAGGTACATACCGAGGAGCACAAGATCGGCATCAGCGGACTCATACATCTCTTGGTAGTGTAGGTACTGCTCTGCGAAATTCGCTCCGGGCAACCCTGCATTCATGATCACAACATTAGAGTACCCCTTGGCTTTGAGCTTCTCCTCAAGCAAGACCGGAATCGTGAGCTTCTCATCGACATAGTCGCCGAAGGTAATCGAATCTCCCAAGAAGAGGATTCGAAACTGTCCTGGTGTTCGAGCTGGAACCTCTCCTCCTCGAAACCCCAAGGAGTTGACGCGAATAATGACATCCTGATGACTCAAGATATGGTTCTGAATGTGTCCGGTAACATTCGGGTAGAGACGAACGCCCTTTTTCGCTGCCTGTGACCAATCGATAACACTATTGATAGACCCGTCAGTTCCTTGGACATCCTTTTGAGGCTGAGAGCTCGGCAGCATCTTCTGCTGGGTAACCTTCACAGCCATAGGCACAGGCATCACAATGCGGGCGATCCCCTCACACACCGCAAGCGTTAGGATCAACGAGAACAACGCTATACCGATATTCTGCAAGAGCTTCTTCATGGTCGTAGGTCAGAGATATTACAAGTGATAACTACAAGTGGCACCCAGAAGCTGCCTTGGCTTGGTATGCTGGTTATTTGTGGATTTTCGCACCGCTGCTTCGCGATTTCAATGTCAAGGGCAGCTGCACCGTCCTCGTTGTTGGGCTTCTCCTGAAGAATAAACACCACTCGCTTCCATTCGGAAACCGCCGCGGTCTCATCCGCTTGATTCCGAAGCTTCGTGCATTGGTATGCCCACGAATCCTTGAAATTGCGCGCCTTGAGAGGGTCTTTGATGAAGTCTCGAACTGCCGGTCTAAACGGAATGTACCAGAGGTTAGGTCGGTTCTCAGGGGCGGTGAGGTGATCAAGCAACAGATAGGTGACCTTGCCACCATAGTAGCCGCTTGAGAGCTCGGCGATGACAAGGGTTCCGGGTGTAATGTGAGGAGCGAGGGTTTTCATCGCCTGCACCTCAGGTGGCTCGCCCATCCGATACCGTGTATTGCTAAACCAGACGTTCGACTCAAACGCTGCGTAGCAAAAGAGGCAAAGCGAGAGAACTCCACCAGCCAAGAAGCGTCGAATCTTATCACCTCGTCGGATGTAGGAGAGCGCTATCATGATGCCGATAGCTCCAACAATATCGAGCGCGGGATATAGTGTTGAGAGCCGTTTCGGATATGCCTGCTCAGAGAAGATGCCGGGGGCTACTGCAGCCACGATCCATGCGAGGAGAACAGCCACCTCCAGTCGATACGCCGTGCGAAGCAGCATGACGAGGGCAACCACCATGAATGGAGTGAGGATCCACGGATAGGTCCGCGGCGCCATCATGTGCACATCAGCGAGGAAATCTTGATGGAAGATGTAGCGAGCTCGATAAAAAATCGCCTCAATCACATCACCCAGGTGGACGATCGCCGTTTGAGCGATGAGGAGGGCTCGATCAAAAGTTCCTGTATGGTCCTCAAGCCCGCCCCACAGAGCCCGTGGACCGGTCAAATTAAATGGATTGCCCATCCGGAACTCGCCGATCGGCCACCAATAGCTGAGAGGTAATCCTATGAACCACAGGATCACACCGAGCGCGATCCAGATGGTGTTGTACCAGCGAAATGGAAGGCGAAATCCGTTCAAAAGGAAGTAGATTCCTGCTGCAAAAACTGGGATGGCAACAGCGCTCTGTCCCGACGGATACTGGTGCCATGTAAGCCCCATCGCGAGAACCAAAAGTAGCCAATCAATCACCCGTTTCTTTTCACATGCGCGCAAGAACGTGATGCATACAAGGACTGCCGGCCACGTTGTAACACCATGAGGATGAATATCCGTTCGCCCCCATCCGACGTGTTGGGTGTTGAGAGCTACCAAAAGAGCTGACAACAATGCCGCTTCCTTTCCGGCAAGGCGACGAGCGAAGAAATAGATGAACGGAATGGTAAAGACACCCACTACGGCAGACGAAAGTCGAAGAGCGACCAAGGTGGTGTTAAAGAGCTCTGTCGTGATCCAGATTGGAATGTAGTAGAGAAGCCCAAGCGGCGCCCACGCTCCATGTCCTCGGTTCGCCATAAACATGCCGGGAATGGAGGTCGCGGCCGCTGAGTATGTCGATAGCTCTCCCTCAAAATAGTTGAGGTTGTAGTTGATCGCGTAGGTGCGATAGATGAGTGCGATGAGCGTTACCACCCCGAGCAAAACTGCATCCTGTGCGGTGAATCGGAGCCCTTTTTGAGACTCGTCAAGGATGGGATCGAGTGGATTGTCCTTGTGGATCGCGAAATACACAAACACCAGCGCGATCACATATCCGACGATGCCGATCCCCGGGAGACCTGCCAACAAGAGAAAATACTCAGACCCAAGCGCGATAGCGAGGGCAAGAAAGATCAGGTTACCATCGAAGCACCTTCTCCTGAGTCCCAACACGAGGACGGTGAGGCACATATACGGAAGAGCTTTCGGGTAGAACTCCCAGGCGGTCGAAACAAACGGGCTGCCGAGCCTAGTGAGTTCATTCATCACGGGCGTTAAAGCCGCCAGCGACATCTGCCCGGCTCGGTCATCGATGACACAGAGGTAGCACCCCAGAAAGGTGGCCACGAAGGCGAATAGGGCATAGAAAAAAGCAGGCCTGGTCATAGAGAAACACCCGTACGGGGGTGTAGAATCACCGATAACTATGCATTTCGGCTAGAGGAAATCGTAGCCCCAGGCCCCACCCTACAGAGGAATGGGTCCATGACATGGTCCCGTCCAGCACATCAGAAAACCCATAGAAATTGGGCATCAAACCCTCAACCCATAAAAAAATCGCTTTGTGGACCATTGGGCAAGCTGTTATACTTAGAGGTAAGTAACTGATTAGGAGGACCCAACGGTCTACAACCTCCCACATTTAAATCAGCCCCACCAACACTCTGTGGCTTCCTGCGCTCTGAACGTATCCGTCCAACACTTTCATCCCCATCACTCTTTGCATACTGGGTATCAACTACGGGCGTTCTCTATTCTCGATTGTGTCGCAATTTTACCCACCTTTAACGGAGGACCCCGCAACGTATGAAGAAAAACCTCGCTATGGTCGGAACTTCTAAGGACGAGTCACTTTCAGTAGCCAAACGGATCGTGGAGGCCTGTGAGGATGTCAAAGGAGGCGAGGTCGTTGTTCTCGATGTGGCGTCGATTTCAGATTTTGCTGACTACTTCATCGTAGCAAGTGGTCGTTCAGACCGTCAGGTGCAGGGCATAACAAACAGGGTCATCGAAGAGCTGAGCCGACACGGGGTGCGCCCCCTCTCTGTTGAGGGGTATGAAGACGGTCAATGGGTGCTCATCGACTGCGGCGACGTGGTTGCTCACATTTTCTACGAGCCTGTCCGATCCGAATATGACCTTGAGAGTCTATGGATGCGGGCAAGGAGACTCGACATCGTGCGCGCGGCTTAAAGAGTGCTTTCGGTCCAATTCTTTGCACGGGTAACGCCGAGCACAAGTAGCCTTTCCGGCGAGGACGGGACTACACTCGCTGAAGTATTTTTGTCCTCTAAGGAAGCGCTGCCCTAAAGACAATAACCTCTTCCTCTTCATACGGGAGGTACGACACCTTTAATCTCTCCAATTGACCGTTCGGGAATCGTTGCTGCAGCTTCTCAACCCACTGCGGAGCATCTCGAGTTTCGGTGATGATATATGTTGCACCCTCCCACGAACGGGTCGGCCAATCTGAACACTTTGACATCTCGGTGACATCCTTCTCCGCGTACCACCACTCCGACTTATCGAAATGAGGATTTTCTATCAACTTGAGAGGCGTGAATTCCCCATCATACTTCGATCCAACAAAACCTGCTTTACAGTCACGCGCGCGAATCTCCCGGTACACGGCGTGGAAGAGATCACACCGAAGCTGCCCGGTGAGATCGATCAGGAGGTAATTATCCCTGATGTTTTGCTGGAATATCTTACCGAGAGCGACCTGTCGCGGAACACCTCGAGTAGTGAAGAAGAGGAATGCGCCGCTGAGTGTAGCCAAATACGCACCAAGCACGATCGGGATAGAGACCTGCAAGAATCGGACAAAATAAACTCCGGTGGTGCGCTCCATAAAGCGTGCAACCCAGGCTGCCTCGCGCGCCGCCATGATTATGAGGATGACAAACATCGCTCCAATCCGCCGATCTGCCACTGACGATGTGATCCCGGGAAGAGCGCCGAAGAACAGGGCGATGATCAGCAGCCATGTAATCTTGTCGCGACGCTGACCGATCATCCGAGCGACCGCCAATATCACCAGGATACCGACCACAGAGGGCATAGACTTCCATGGTTGAGGTGTCAACGCTGTGGTCCAATGGGTGGAGATGACCTGTTTATAAAAGAGATTTGAGAAGAGGTCTGCTCCATTGACGATGAAGATCTGGTGCAGTTTCGAGAGTAGTCCTCCAGCCATTTCTGAATGAGAGGGAATGATGATTGGAGGTAAAGCCTCCCATCGTCCCATGTAGAGCGCTCGGCACACCGAGAGCCACTCGACCCAGATAGCGACTCCCACCAAAAGGAAGCACATCTTCCACAGGTGCGACTTCCATTGAGACCACTGAAAGAGCAGGAGCGAGCCGAAGAATGTAATGGGCACTGCGACCATAAACATGCCACTCGGATACACCCAACGCGTTGTCACGGTGAACAGAGAGAGAAAAATAAAGCTGCGCCAGGTTCTCTTCTCTGCCGCGTTGAGCGTTGCCCAAAGAATGAGCACCGTGAGGAGTCCAGGCCAGTGATGAAAATTCGGGACACGCGCCCACCAATCCTCCGGTGGACCGAAAGCAAGAATCGATGCCCCGAAAAAAGCAGCGAAGCGCCCGAAGTGAGTACGAAGAAAAAGGAAGAGGACCGTCACCTTGAGGACGCTCAAGAAACATCCCACGAAGCGGTGGTAGAGGTAGTACACGTTGGGCTCATCAGAGTGACCCAAGAGCCTATTGATCATCAGCCATGAGAGCCCCGTTGAGGTCTGAGGCGCCCAGCCACTCTCGTGCTGCCACCAACGATTAAATGAGAAAGCATACAGGCGAAAGATACAAAGCTCTGTGTCCCACCCTGCGGGGATGCGGTTGAGAGCAAAAAAGCGCAGGCACAACAGTGCAAGGATAAGGACAAAGAAGAAGACAAGCTCGACGTACTGCAGCGGGGGCACGTAGTCTTCGTAATCATCGATCGCGCGCGAGAAGAACCAAAAGAGGGCGATCAATGCCAAGCCGGAGAGATGAAATATGGTGGCATACCTCGTCTCCCCGATCAGCGAAGACCACTCACCCAGAACAGGCAAAACTGCAAGTGTCCAAAAGATCCCCGGCCGGAATTTTCGCCTCAAAAAAGAGAGAAGCGCCACCATCCCAACGAAGCCGCAGTACCAAGGAAACTGCTTATTGTACCACCACCTCGGAAGATCCCCCAATCGACTTAGAACATAGCGAAGTTTCTGGATAAGAGGATCGAGCGAAGAGAGGCAGAGCTGTCCCTCGGCCTCGGAGCTACTACATGCGGTTGCGAACAGCCACACCAGCGCGGAGGGAACCAGGAGCGCCAGTATGTAAAATGCTAATCTCTTTTGTGACTTCACCATGTCGCCTCAGCGTACTGAGCTACCACAAGTGTGTGGCCGATGGCGACCTACCGTTTTTTGTTCGCGAGGATCTCCCTGTGCATGACCGTTACGAGCGGCAGTTTCAAACTGTCAGGTTCAGAACAGAAGCTGAGACACAGCGAACGTCGTTTGAATTCAGAGGGTTAGAGAAACTTAGAACAGATCCTTACCCAAAGGGCTGATAAAACGCATGGAAAAATGATGTAGCTTTCACACAACTATATGGAGGGGACCCTTGTTATGGGCTGTTCATCATGTCACGATCGGGCGGCTAAACTTTTTAAGAATCGATCAAAAGGAACCATGTACCACGGCGATTTAACTATCAAAGATGAGCCATTCAGCATCATGAATGTGGTCAAGCAAGGCGTCTTCTGGTCAGTTCACCTCGCTTGCCTCGCCGTCATCTGGGTAGGGTTTAGCTGGGTAGCGTTTGCGGTATGTATCGCTCTGTACGTCATCCGAATGTTTGCTATCACGGGCGCGTATCACCGTTACTTCTCTCATCGTTCGTATGAAACCTCACGTTGGTTCCAGTTTGTGCTGGCTGTTCTTGGAACAACAGCTGCTCAGAAGGGCCCGATCTGGTGGGCGTCTCACCATCGACACCACCACCGTCACTCGGACACCGAAGAGGATATCCATTCTCCAATCGTTCACGGCATCTACTTCGCCCACATCGGATGGGTTTTAAGCTCCCAATTCATAGAGCCTCGCCTCGATCTCGTTAAGGATCTCACCAAGTACCGAGAGCTTCGAATCCTTGAGAAGTACAATGTTGTTCCTGCAATCCTTCTTGGTGTGGCGACCTTCTTCTTGGGAGTGTACCTACAGCATGCCTTCCCTACACTCGGAACTAACGGGTGGCAGATGCTGGTATGGGGCTTCTTTGTAAGCACCGTCCTCCTCTACCATGGAACATTCTGCATCAATTCTTTCACCCATCTGATCGGAAAGCGTCGATTCCCCTCAACGGATCACAGCCGCAACCACTGGCTCCTTGCGCTCATTACCCTTGGCGAAGGATGGCACAACAACCACCACTACTACCCCGGCTCAGAGCGACAAGGGTTCTACTGGTGGGAGATCGATGTGTCACACTACATCCTTAAGACCCTTTCGTGGTTCGGTTTGGTGTGGGATCTCCGCGTTCCACCAGCTCGAGTGTACGAAGCTGCTGGCAAGTTGACGTAAAGCCTCTTTCTACCTCTCCCTTAAACGCTCCACCCTCGGGCGGAACCGCTCATCGACCTCATCCCGGTTCCATGCAGAGAAGCGCACACCCCGGTCCGAGGGTAGCAGGACCCTCCAGCTCGCCTCATGTTTTGTGACGCGATGTGCTTTCGCAAAATGTAGTGCAAGGTCTGAGCGCCATCATCGCGGCACATTCCCACTCAAGCTACTCTCACAATCACAGATCGTAGATAAGGCTCTTCGACAGCTTACCCTGTCGAATGGCAGATTAGGTCGCTCCATCCATTATGGATGAAGTATGTTTCACCAGTTGGCTCAATTAAAAGTTGAGCCTGTCAGCAGAGGAAACATGTCGGTTCATTCGCGATACTGCTGAGTTAGCGAATTCCGATGACGTAATGAGTTCTACGCTCGTAACCCGACTATGACTGGTAGCCGGGTTTTTTTATTCTCTGCATGGAGCAGTGTGGTTGAGAGCAACAGCCCAAGCGCCATCGACCGCCCCTATCTCCCCTACAGCCAATCCTTCGTTGTCGCCCTTGTTACCTTGGTCTTAGTGAGCATCTGTGGGCTCGTGATGCGCCCGTTCTTCGATGTTATAACGTGGGCGCTCGCTTTCACTGTTGCCCTGCGCCCTGTCGCTTCATGGCTGAAACGAAACATCAAGAACCAATCCCTTGCTTCGTTCCTCGTTGTTTTCATCGGTACTCTCGTTATCGGCGTGCCCGCATCGTGGGTCATTCGCGTCCTCGTGATAGCTTCCGTCGAGAACATAGGATCCATCATCTCTCAGCCTGGTTCGACGGCGTGGTTTGATCCAACCACTGCCCCGCGATATTTAACCCCTCTATTGTCGTGGCTTGAGCAATCTTTTCGCCTTCAAGCAACGATTGAGAGCTTCATCAAGAGCATCGAGGGGCGATTGCCCGATCTCGTCACGCTGACCCTCGTCTCGCTGATTAAGTTCGCACTTGTTCTCTTCACCGCATTTTTCTTTGTAAGAGATGAGGCGGCGTTCAGTCGCTCCGTTGGGTGGCTCTCTCCTCTCTCCTCGGAGGAGACGACATTTGTTGCGTCTCGCGTCCTCGATACGATCCACGCGTGCCTTTTCGGGATAGTTCTGATGGCGATCCTCCAGGGCTCCCTTGGAGCGTTCATCTTTTGGTGGCTGAAGCTTCCTCAGCCCGCTCTATGGGGGACGGTGATGGGTCTCCTCGCTATCGTCCCGTACCTCGGCGCCTTCATCATCTGGGTCCCAACTGCTGTGGCCCTCGCGATGCATGGGGCATGGACCGACGCGATAATTTTATCAGCTTGGGGTGGCATCGTCATCGGGCTTGCCGATAATTTTCTCTACCCCGTCTTGGTCGGAAAGCGCCTGCACTACCACTCCCTTCTGATCTTCTTCTTCCTCTTGGGTGGGGTAATTGTATTCGGAGGCAGCGGGGTGGTGCTCGGACCAATAGCCCTCAGCGTTACGCACAGTTTACTCAAGCTATGGAGACGGGAAGAGGCAGAGACCCCGGTCACAGGATCTCCGCCTCCAATAGCTAATGTGCCGATTGAACACCCTGTGATGGGGTTTCACGCCCCTTCATAGCGGGCTGTTCAATGTGCGGAGGTGCACCTAGCTTGACCGGAATCTTACGCGCCTGAAGCCGCACCTGCTCAGACTTTGGAAGACACACCGTCAACACCCCTCGATCAAAGGACGCCTGAATCTGCCCCTCTTGAATGTCGACTCTGAGAGGAATGCGCCGCTCAAACGATCCATAGCGCCACTCTGAGTAACGAGTGCCACGCACCTTTGACTCACGCTGCTCCTCTTCTTTCTTCTCTCCCTTAAGGATCAGGTATCCGGGCTCGTAGGTGACCTCGACATCACTCTCCTTGAGTCCAGGAAGCTCGGCTTGTACTCTAATCTCGCGCTCATCCTCTGAGAGAGAGACGCGGGGCTCGAAACGTCGAGGGCTCTCCAATGAAACCTCACTCGGTTCCCACACATCGCGCAAAGCAGAATCGATCGCTCGTCGCATCCGACGGAACATGGGTGTGAAATCATCTGCGAAAAATCCCTCTGGAATAAGAGAGTATTGATTTAGTGACATACGGTCCTCCGTTTCTCTAAAAGAGTCATTAGGGAACATTCCCTATGCGGAGGGTAGCGACGATAAAACTAGGCTGTCATGGTTTCGGTCATGCGAGAGCGATCCGTTGAGCCTACCCGTGAGTGATTGAGATCTGCCTGTGGCATGACGAGCAGTTCTCATACATTGGGTAATTTTCTTGGCTTGAAAGCACATTGAGTTGTGCGTGACATTTGGGGCACTCAATCTTTGCTGCAACGATCTTTGTTTTGACACGAAAGGTGTACAAGGTCATGGCGGGGGTTACAACGAGGAGTCCAAGGGGAACCAAAATGAAGTGCGCCCCCGGAATGGCGACGCAGAGCGCGGTGATTCCGATGCACTTTGCAGCCATGACGAGGGCCCGCTTCATTCGACCCTGCTCACTGAACTCTAAAACCTCCATCGTTCCATGAGTCGTAGCGCCACTGCTCGTGGCAACTATGGTACGGGTGTGAGAGGTCGTGTGGTGCATAGGGGTCTTCTAGCACTCAGATGCGCACAGCCTCAAGACTCTACCTCAACACCTGGCATTAAGGTGCCATGCAGGAGGTCGTGCTCCAATTTTTGCCACGCAAGATAGCGGCGCCGACGTTCGGGGTGGGATGGATGATAGCTCTTTCGGGGAGCCTCTTTCGTGAAAGGGCGGGTTGATGTGAAACCCTTCATATACAGCAAGGATGCGAGCGCGGCCCCTCGAGAGGTCGCCTCTCGGGTGGGCATGCGGTGAAGAACTCTGCCGCTGATGTCTGAAACATATTGCAAAAGGTAATCGAGCTCTGAGCCACCACCCGTGACGACGATCTCGTTATGTGTGTCCGGTCCGAGGAGGCCCTTCTCTTGAAACTCCTGAATCATACGGACTATCAGGTTACCGACATTCTCCACCACCGCGCGGACCCTATCAGCAGTGGTTGCTTCAGGTTTACAGAACATAGCATTAGGAGTGCGTTGGGCATACCACGGCGGGGAGGCTCGATGATTAACGAAGTACGCTGTGGCGACACCACTAGGGTGATTGCTGTATGAGGCGTCGCACATCGCCTGAAGTTCAGATGAATCGCGACACCAACCTCGTCGAACCGGCTCAAGCAGCACGGTACCCGTTATCGCGGATGTAGTCTCGATGAGGTACTCGCGGGAGATCACATGAGTCTGTGGGTCCTCGCGTGAGCACAGCACACTCGTCATGAGCCCTGTTTTTTGGACTATTCGCGAACCCGTCTCAACAAGCAGGGATGCTATCGTGCCAAGGTTGAGCAGCGCATATCCGCTCTCGCCCGGGCGACCCATCACAGCAGCCTGCTGATCGCCGAGGATCGCAACGATCGGGATCCCCTCGAAAACCGCATGCCTCATGAGTGACGGTCGAAGCGCTGCAAGGCGAGAGCGATCAACCCTAAAATCCCGGCACAACTGTTCGCTCCAAGCGCAGGTTGTAAGGGCATACAACATGGTGCGAGCCGCCATCGTCTCCTCGGTGGCAAAGACCTCACGAGCGCTCAGACGATAGAGGATGAACGATTCAAGGGTGCCGACCTTGATCGATGGCTCAAGGAATTTTCGTTGTAAGAGATGTATCTTCCCGGCAGCGAAATTTGGAATAGTCGGTAGACCCGTAAGTTCGGAGATCCTTTCAACACCCGCACCGAAGTTCTGGATCATCGGAAACGTTCGCGTGTCAGCCCACGTGATCATCGGATGGACGGGAACACCATCACTAGCCCTCCAGGCGAGAACACCTGAGCGCTGAACGGCTAAACCCGCTCCCACTATCGTGGCGCTGTTAGTATGCGCCCACTGCTTCGCCTTAAGAAATATCTCAACAACTGATGAGAGCAATCCTTCGGCGTCTTGCTCTACAGTCCGGTCAATCTCCATCCGAGCGGGCACGGCCGCGTTAAAATCGGCAACGGTTTCACCTGCCTCATTGAGGAGAGTGCCCTTAGTTGAGCTAGAGCCTTGATCGATGCCGAGGTAGAGGGGTGTGCTCATAGAAGTAGGTAGCCGATTCGAATCCACTGCAATCATAGCATCAGCGGTTTAGCACGCTACCTGCCATCACGCTCCTTACGAAAAAAGCAAAGAATCAATAAAAACGGAGCTGTATCCGCCCAGATACACTGAGGATTTTTTCGCGGAATGTGATGACATCGCAGCCTGCATATCTGTCTCG
>JALRCK010000229.1 GCA_023262305.1 Deltaproteobacteria bacterium | reverse complement strand
CCTCTTCCACGACATAGGTCTCGATGCCTTGAGTAACGAGCAGAGAGGGTACCTGAAGGGGCGATATGGCCAACATCCTTCGGATCCCTTCTGCCAAGAGGTTATGAAGTGGCTTGAGGGGGTATATGCGTTTGATCCTGCGTGTCTCACTGAGTAAGACACTGCTCTTGCCCACTTGTAAAGTTGTTGCCAAGATGAAGGGATGAAAGCTCAAGTTCTGTCCCTCCTGATTATCTCCCTTGCGTTCACCTCGTGTACCCGGAGCGTTTCAACGCCCTCAAACATCACCAACTCCCAGTTCCCCTCGGTTAAGGGAAACAGCCTCACCAATCAAGCTGTCTCGATTCCAGAAAATTACCGCGGTAAGACAACCCTAATTTTGGTCGGTTACACGCAGCGGGCGCAGTTCGACATTGACCGGTGGATACTCGGGGCGCTTCAGGCAGATGTGAAGGCTGATATCGTAGAGGTTCCTACCATCGCCGGGATGATGCCGCAGATGGTTCAGGGATTCATCGACAACGGTATGCGGAGTGGGATTCCGAAGTCCGACTGGGGCTCAGTGGTAACGGTCTACGAAGATGCGCCCAAGATAATCGAGGCTCTCGGGAATGAACGACCGCAGAGCGCCTACGCAGTTTTGCTCAACCGTGAGGGAAAGATAGTGTGGAGTTCCAACATCGGATATTCAGCAACTCAAGTTCTAGAGCTCAAGAAAGTGGCCGATTCTCTGAATTGAGCCGGGTCCTCACGTTACGCGGAAGACTTACTGCCATCTTCAAAAGCTTGGCGCATGCTCTCAAGCTCTTGCCATCGTGAGTACAGCCTCTCAATTTCTTGCTGTTGCAAGACGAGCTCATCGCACAGCTCGGTGAGTTTCGCTGAGTTAGTTGAGTGCTCACCGGAGTCGATCTGTTCTTGAACCTTAGAGAGTTTCGCCTCTGCTTTTGCGATTGTCTCCTCAATCGAGGACAGCTCTCGAGCATCCTTGTACGAGAGCTTCTTCGCTTGTTTGCCCTTGTTTTCCTGGTTTTTGGATGGCTCCCTTTTGTGAGTCGCGGAGCTCTTGTCTTTATCGCGAGCCCCCTCCCACTGGCTATAACTGCTAAATAGGGTCCCTTTGCCGGAGGCGAGCCCCAAAACGATGCTGGCAGAGCGCTCCAGAAGATAGCGATCGTGGGTGATAAGGACAATGGCTCCCGGAAAGCTTTCGAAGCTCTCCTCAAGGTTCTCAAGGGTGGCAATATCTAAGTCGTTAGTTGGCTCATCAAAGAGAAGGATGTCACACTCTTGAGACATGCTCTTGGCAAGGAGGGCTCGCGCGCGTTCTCCACCCGATAGAGATCCGAGAGTTGTTGTGAGGTGATTGTGCGTGAATAGGAATCGAGACGCCCACGCGGCGACGTGAAGAGATTGCCCCTGGTATAGCACAGAATCACCATGGGGACACAAAAACTCCCGCAACGTCAGATCGTCCCGAAGTTGGCTACGTGCTTGGTCGATGAAAGATACCCTGAGATTGGGAGCTTTGACGATGCGTCCCGCAGTCGGAGGAATCTCTGCAAGCAGTGTGCGGATGAAAGTCGTTTTTCCGCTTCCATTTGGTCCGACTACCGCGAGCCGTGAACCAGGGGACAGGACCAGCGAGATCTCTGAAAAGAGTTGTTTTCCGCCTAGTGTTTGAGCAACGCGCTCTGTCTTAATGAGCTCTTTGGTTTTGCGCTGTGTTGACGAGAATTCTACTTCAGGACGACGTTGTTCGCCGGTCGGGGTCTGCTTGAGAGTGTTGATCAGTTTATGAGCTTCGTTAATTCGGGCGCGAGACTTCGTAGTTCGAGCCTTTACTCCCTGTCGAAGCCACTCAACCTCTCTGCGAACTTTGTTCGCGAGAGAGCTTCTTTGTTGCTGAAGGTGCTCCAACCGTTCCTCCCGTCGCTCCAGGTAGTCTGAGTAGCCCCCGGCACACTCGATCGTATGCCCAGGAAAGATCTTGTTAATTTCAAGCACTCGATTGGCGAGACGCTCAATAAAATATCGATCATGGCTGACAAAGACGAGAGCACAACGCGCAGCATCCAGGTAATCCTCCAGCCATAGAATCGATTCGATATCCAGGTGATTCGTTGGCTCATCAAGGAGGATGCAGTCGGGTTCAAGCGCGAGAGCGCAGGCGATCGAGAGGCGTTTCTTCCATCCACCTGACAACGAGTCGACCCGTATCGAATCGTCGTGGAAGCCGACGGCACCAAGATAGATGTTTGAGCGGCGAGCGATCTCGTAGTGGTCCAGCCCGTGTCGCAAGAGATTGGTCTCGATGACCTCCCCAACTGTTGTGTTTGCCGGAAAGGTGTCCTGTTGTGGTACGTAGGCGCACTGCAGTCCTTTACGAAAGCTGATGACACCCCTATCAAGATCCTCGATGCCGGCCAGAATCTTCAGGAGGGTCGATTTGCCGGAGCCATTATTTCCTATCAGAGCAAGCCGCTCCTGTTCATGTACCGTCAGGGAGAGTTCTGAGAAGAGGGGCGCTTCACTGAAGCCCTTAGAGGCCTCTTGAAGGCTAATAATTGGGGTTTGGACCATGTCTGTCAGGATATCAGGGTGGTTCTGAGGGGTATATGCTTCGCTTCTTGTTTTTGACAAAAATATCGATTAATTCAGCGAGCTGACCGGATATTTTCATGGGCATGGCTTGGGACCAACGGGTCGTAGCGCCTCTCCTGTAACGGGCAGGGGCCGTTTCCGCTCCTTGGGACGGCGCAAGATATCAGAGATGAGCAGCAAAATAGGAAAGAGCTAGGCTTTTGTCTCATACAATGAGAGGAAAGGTGGTAGGGTAGGGAACTGAGAGCTCACGCTATGTCATCAATGCCCGCACGTCAGATCTCTGAAGCTCCACTCTCTAGAATCCTTGAGATCGCTCAAGGCTTGATCTCCTATCCATCGGTCACTGGTCGTGAGCTTCATGTCATGGAGTATGTCGACAGGCTCCTCAAGCGCATGGGATGGAGAACGGAGCGTTGGCAAATCCCAAACGAATCAAGGTTTAACGTTTTTGCCACCCCAACATCAGCCATGCCTCGAGTTGTGTTCACTACACATCTCGATGTGGTCCCGGCTCCTGAGCGGCTCTTCATGCCAGAGGTCTCAGGCGGCTTCCTCCGAGGGCGGGGTGCATGTGATGCCAAGGGAGTCGCAGCCGTCATGATACAAGCGGCTGAAGCGCTTCGAGTGCAGGGAAGAAAAGACATCGGATTGCTCTTCGTCGTTGAGGAAGAAACCGAGAGCGCTGGGGCGCAAGCGGCTGTCCCGATGCTTCGAGAGAGGAACATTCAATTCATCGTAAACGGAGAGCCGACCGATGGGAAATTGGTTGCCGCACAGAAGGGGATATTAGCTGGTAGGGTCTCAGCGCGCGGAAAGGCGTGCCACTCCGGATACCCGGAGCTCGGTATTGATGCCAACGCTTTCCTGATTGAGCTTGGTCACACGTTACGATCCATCTCGTATGGGGAGCATCCCGTTTTAGGAAAAGCCACGATCAACGTCGGGCTACTCCAGGGTGGAAGTGCCGGAAACATCATATCCCCAAAAGGTGAGTTGAGCTTTTGGATTCGAGCGGTGGGACCGGCATCATCACTCAGAGACCGAGTCAGTAGCGCGATACGGGAGGTGGCAGCTAGGTTCGCGGGGATTGAGACGGCAACTACCATAACGATCGAGAGCGATCCGGTGGAGTTACTCGTACTCCCCGGATTTGAAACGACGGTGTTTTGCGGTGGCTCCGATGTGGCGTTTTATGTTCAAAGTGGAGCTCGATGTCTCATGTTCGGTCCCGGTTCTCTCCTACTCGCCCACACAGATGACGAGCGGATCGCCTTGCCTCAACTCTCAGAGGCGTTCGAGGCGTATCAAAGAATATATCACGCAATCGGGCAGTTATAGGGCGCGCGTTGTTGTCTAGAACGGCGGTGTGAAGTGGGGGTGCTTGGGCCCGGTTGTGCTGAGAGCTGGTCACACCCTCATGCAAGCGAGCGGGACCTGATTCCGAGAGTTTCTCATCTAATCTCCTGAGTCCAGATAATTGAAACGAGGCTCAAAAGCCTGACCTGTATGACGATGCTCCCATCCCTTCCCGCACGCTTTATAGCAGTGACTCTCCTGGTCATTGCGGTGATGGTGTCGCTCCACTGCGCCGGAGCGGACCCCCTTCCGACGAGGGTGACTGGGATCGATAGCCTGGTTATTTACGATGCGCACAAGCGACCCATCCGGAGGATCACCAATCTTCCTCAACTGGCTCAGTGTGGAGCTGAATCACTGGAGTCCCTTGCGCTCTATCCAACGGGAACATCGGTGCTTCAGTTTCACGACCTCTCCGGTCGAAACACCAGGAACTTTGCGTTGGGCTCTCAAGTAGTTCAGATATCAGAAACGGACAAGGGTTTTCTGGTCGTTAACGACATGGGGGCCGTTCTTGAATTTTCAAGAGATGGCACTCCTCAACGAGGTCTCAACTCTGGGGATGCGATATGGGCAGCTAAAGTTGGATCGGATGTGATCGTCATCGTCACTAAGTCTGGAGAGCTAAGAAGGTATAACTGGACGACGAGCGCTCCTCCGGCTGAGTATGGCACTGAACAAGCGGGGCGTGGCGTTTGGTTCAAAGCGGTTGCAGCTCTGGGTCCGTCTCGTTTTGTTGCTCTCGATGCTCAGGGGCGAGAGCTTGTATGGTTTGACGAAGAAATGCACGAGCAGTTCCGGAGGCCGTTCAACGAGTCCAACCCAAGGATTTTTCTGCCGCTCCCGCGGATAGACGCGCTGCTTCTTAGTGGAGCAGGAGATACAGGTGTTAGTTTTGTGA
>JALRCK010000228.1 GCA_023262305.1 Deltaproteobacteria bacterium | reverse complement strand
ACACATCTCGCGTCGCCTTGGCCTTGGCCCGCGCCCGCATCATGGGCGCGCGCTACCCCTTCTACCTGCTGGCCGACAGCAAAGAGGGCCAGACCAAGGAAGCCGAAGTCACACGCAGCGTGCCCAAGAGCCACCCCACCTTCGCCAACATCCGCCAGGGTTTTGTGTACGAGCGGGTGCCGCACATCACGCTCAAGAGCATCGCCAACAACTTGCGTTTGGACGCCGAATCCTTAAAGAATTTGGTCATGTCGTCGAGTAGTCCACCAAACCCAGCCTGATGGGCCCAATTCGATTGGTAAGCTGCTATGACTCTCTCCCGATATTTCGGTCCTCTCGTCTCAAGATAGTTGCAGATACGAGCCTCTGCACCCTCCGGCGGCGCGCTTCCCTCTTTAGCACAACGGATCAGAGTAAACAGCTCCCGAGCAGAGGAAGAGATCTCCAGTCCGTACAATCGCCCCGTGAGCTCCTCGAGAGCTGCACTATCGACGCCTCGAGACCGACATGAGATTACCATCGATTCTCCAAACTGCCTCCGGTAAGACAGTCCTATTTGATAGATCATCTCATCCATCCAGTTGATGTCCTGGGGGATACGCTCATTCACATGCTCATTCGATTGAGGGGTGAGTATGCGCAACACCGCGGCACCAAGCTCAGCTCCTTGCATTGACTGTACCAGTGTATGGATCTCTTTGGCCACAGACTGAGTACAATACCCCTCAAGGTGAAGAAGCGTCTCATTGATGAAGTCTGGATCGACTCTAAGCTCCTTCAGCGCGTGTCGGAATGTTCGGTCGGGATACAGCAGGTCGTAACTCTCTTCAATAATTCTCTGGGTTGTCTTGTGCGACCTCAACGTTTCAAGAAGCATATCCACATCGAGAGAGTCGAAGCATTCCTGGATACGGTTGAGGATATCCGTATCGATCCCCTCAAGGAGAAATATCAACTCTACGAAGGATCCGACAGAGAGCGCCATTCGAGCCGTTGCTAACTTGAGGTGAAGCCGAAGAGATGAGAACAACAGGTCATATCCTCTCTCAAATCCCATCACTTTGAGGGGAGAACCGGAACACACCGTTCGCAAGGCCTCCACCTCTACAATTCCCTCCCGTCGCATGGTCCCCAGTACCTTTCGAACCGAGAATATCTCGGGCTTGAGCAAGGCACTGATCGCCTCAAGCGCTAGATCCTTGTCGCTACATTCCTCGGCAGCTTGAACAACGTGATCAACAAGGTCTTTAAAGAACGTTCGCTTAAAGCTCTCCCTAATGTAGTGTATCTCCTCACATGGGAGGTCTCGTAACAGAGAAGCATACATCGGATCGGTGTGTAAGCGCTGAAGCAGTACGGCGCTATCGAGACCGCTAAACGTGAGCATGAGCGCCGAATACCCATCTGGAGTCATGACATCGACGAGTGCCTCCCGAAGCGGCGTTCGTGGCTCGGTCAGGTCATAGAAGGCTCGTTCAACTCCGTGGAGCACATCAATCGGAAGTCCAAAAAACTCCTCTCGGACAGCTCGGTCTATCTCTGTTGGTGAAGCATCTTGATCCACCAGAGCCGCTACCCGTATGGCTCTAGCTTCATCTTCAGGTCGCACGATGAAGTCGGGAGACCATGGACCTGCTGTACTATCAAGTCCGTGGTAGTGCGATAGCAGATCGATATTCAATGGCCAACGCCCCTTGCCATCAACGTATCGACTTATGACATCACTAAAATCTTGCGGGGTCATGTTGACGCCGACCTCAAGAAGGCGCCTCTCTAGTGCATCCTTTACAGTAACTCCAAACAGGCACTGAAAGGCCCGCTGGACTGCTAAACTCTCTCTTGGCTCAAGGAACTCTATCGGCTGCAAGGCCTCAAAAATATCGAACGAAACACTCAAGCGCTCCCGCAACAATACCGCCCGTTGACGCGCATCGAAGAGATTCAACGAGGGAAAGATAGTCGGATCTAGCTCAAAGCGGTAGTGCTCCCCAAGAGCTTCATTCGTGGCCATAAATTGAGAATAGGAAAGGGCTGAAACCCGCTGTCGCAGAGGCTCAAAAGCCAAAAAGGATCGGGCATTCACTGAGGAACTCCAGCGAATGAGGCGCGACTTTTTAAATCGCCTCAAAAATGGTCCGAGCCCCTGCGTGTACTCTCTATCAACGCTGTCACGCGGGTCACCATACAGATCGTCGAGAACCCCTCGGGTCGATTGACCTACAATCAGTTTATGAATCTCCTCTGCCTCACCCAGGGCTGTCCAACCTTTTAGGTACTGGGATAATCTCTCAACCTCCGCGGCGGGGAAGAGTCGCCGTATGTGAGCCTCAATCTCCAGCTCTGCATCAGGCAGGGTTTGGTCTCCCAGTTCGATGTAGAAGCGCTTGACCAAGACCAGCTCGGTCGCCCCTCGCCCCATCAACAAGTAACGCAACGTGCGAAGCTGCTCACGCGCATGAAACGCGGTGAGACGCTTATGCTCTGAGAGTTCCGACTTTCCTATCGTTCGGCGGGTGGTGACTGCCGTATCGTCGATTGATCGGTTCAACGCACGATAGAGCCTCTGTGCGAGGTCTTTGTAGGGAAGTCGAAGGAACTCCTCACGCAACGCTAGTACCTGTGATTCAGTGTGATCGAGGATGATATCCAAGATGCGCGTCCCTTTATCTGAGTGTGCACCATGGTGGAGATCCCACAGTTTTTTTGCGGTCTCCTGAACATCAAGACCAAATACGATCCTCTGAAATCGCTCTGCGTGCGCGTGCCCAACCCGCTTAATGATCTGGGCATACATTTCTGGTCGCTCGCCGCGTTCCCGAATTAATGCGTAGTAGTGCTCAGTGAAAAACTCATTTGCACGATGAAGAATATCGTGCGCCTCTTGGCACGTTCGCTCTGCTAATGCGACGTTGAACGCACTTAAGTACATATCGATTTGCGTCTCTCGCTCTCGTTGCGCCAACGTAAAGATCTGATGGGCAAGAGCTTCTGCAATAGCTTGGCGTTGTGCCGCGGCAGCTTCTCGCTGTCGAGCCGATTCACGCGGAGGGGGCGCCACAGGGGTGAGAGGAATCATCGCCATCTCTCGCAACCTCTCTATCCCTCCATGCACTTTCAAGGGACGGTAGAATTGATCGAAGATCTCACCTTCATAGAAGTACTTCGATTCCGGAGCAGCAGCGTCAACGGACTCAGTGGAGGCAACCGTACGAGCCGGATCGGCTCCACGCTCTGGAGAGATATCATCCCGGAGCCGCTTCTTTAAGATTATCTTCTTGCCATCTGGCTTTGAACTCTCCATGGGCTCCCTTCCCCTCACGGGCTCGTTTCACTCGGGTCTCCACAGCAGCCCCCGATGTGTGAGCACCACGTAGCTAAGGTGCAGCACACAGCTATGGTGTCGTTGCTAGGTATACTCCAACTCAAGCCATGCGCGCTCACGCTTGTCCTGCTCCGGATCTGCAACGATATCTCTAAGTACTATTCGGCCAAGTCGGGCATTTATTACATCTATGGAGGCGCTTTTTCCGTCCATATGGAGGGGATCCAGGAAGTCAGGATGGAACCTAAGCATGTGATCTAACACAGCTCGGTCGTGCTCAGATTTGGCAATCATAGCCCAGACGTTCTTACCCACCCAGCCAAAGTCCTCTACTCCCCATCGCAAGAGCTGCTGCACGTAGTTGCCGACTGAGAGGAGCTCCTCAGGCGCCGGTGGACGCTCAAACTGGTACGTTCCCTGGCTGTTTCGCATTCGTTCTGCAATCCATACCAAGTTGGCGACAAGTTGGGGCTCACAATGCTTAGCCAACACTCGGCGCTCAAGAGTTGAGTCGAGATACGCCATCTTCATCGGATGGATACGCCGGAGGAACGCATCGTCGAGCTTTCGATTGAAATTCTTGGTGAAGATAACGAGCAGATTATCGATGTTGCAATCGATAGGCGGTCGTGACTCCAGATGAATACGCGCGTCCTGAACGGGACCAAGGAAGAAGGTATCGATGTGTCCCTCGACCTTGTCGATCTCATCCACCAGAAGAATGACTGGCTGGCTCTGAGATTTAAGAAACGCTCGAGACAAGATTCCAAGGTTCATGAGTTTATCTTTTGCAGCAACATCCTGACCGGCCATCGATGAGGCGATAGCCAGTGACGACGGTGCCTCGATCAGGTGCTGCGTATTCATGCCATGGTAGCAGCTCAGGACCATGAGCTCTGCACCGCTAATTTTGGCAAGGCACTTCGCTAGGAAACTCTTTCCACATCCAGAGGGTCCCTCAAGGAGGATAGCTCGCACTCGGTCGGACGGGGTGGTCAGCAAGAGCGCCATTTGCGTCGCAGTAAAGCGAGCACACTGATATCCAACAGCTTGAAGGCGTCGAGCTAACTCCTCGGGATTTTCGAAGTTGGTCAGTCCAACTTTTTCTGGCTTGTATGCTTTTCCGCGACGCTTAGCGTCAGGGTCATCAATAACCTCCTCAAGCAGCCATCGTCCAAGTCGGGCATGAATCTGCTCAAGAGTTGCGTTTCGATTATCCGGTACTAGTGGATCTGAAAAGTCTGGGTGATATCGCAACATCTGCTCGAATATCGTCCGGTCGTGCTCAGACTTGGCGAGCATGTAGAAAAGGTTTCTCCCCACGAAGGCGAAATCAATCAGGTCCCAATCGAGGAGATGTGTGATGTAGTGTGCAGACTTGAGCAACTCCTCCGGAGCTGGCGGTCGCTCAAACGGATATGAACCCGTTGACTCTCGCATGATATCCGCAACTCGTACGAGATTCTCAACGAGCTTGGGACTGCAGTATGGGGCGAGCACCTTTCGCTCAAGCGACGACTCCATGAACCGCATGCGAAGTGGA
>JALRCK010000227.1 GCA_023262305.1 Deltaproteobacteria bacterium | reverse complement strand
CTGGTGTTGCGGTCACTGTTCACCGAGTAGGCGAGTAGGATCGCAGCTAAGAGGGACACCAACTTGAGGATCAGGTTATCCTTCACCATGTGCCCCCTCCCCTCGCCTGAAGAGCTCGCGTCGACCTGTGCCGTCATTCATAAGGTTTCTCTGCAAGAGATCCTTAAGGGAGTTAGCGTCGAGATTTCTGTTTAAGGTTCCGTCGATAAAGACTGTGATCGCTCCCGTCTCTTCTGAGGTGACGACAACTATCGCATCGGATCGCTCCGTGATGCCGAGCGCCGCCCTGTGACGCGTGCCGAGGTTCGGATCGAGATCGGGATTAAAGCTCAACGGTAACACACAGCCAGCCGCCTTGATGTTCCCACCTTGAATGATGACCGCCCCATCGTGAAGGGGGGACTCTTTGGTGAAGATACTCAGGAGGATCTTTGGGCTCACCTGTGCGTCAAGGTGTATCCCCTCCTCCATGAACTCCTCAAGACCGACATCTCGCTGGATCACGATGAGGCTCCCGAGCTTCGCCTTTGAAAGTTTGTGGGCAGAGAGCGAGATCTCATCCAGTACCTGATGCGGAACAGACTTCGTTTGCTTGAAGATAAACGACTGAGAGCCAACCTTCGTGAGAGCGCGACGAATGTCATCTTGAAAGATAACTACAACGAGGAGGATGAAGGAGTTAAAGAAGCTGTCGATCAGCCACGCGAGAGTGACGAGACCGACCTCCTTAGCGATGAAGTATACCGCCGCAATAGCAGTGAGACCGAGCAGCATCGGCAACGCCCGCGTCCCTCGAATCACTAAGAGGGCACGATACATGAGGACCGACACGATCAGGATGTCCAACACCTGGACAAGAAGGCTCGATGATATCCCCAGCGATGCGAAACTCATTGGCTCCCAAAACTTACGCCGCTACCGAAACGCCTCCACCGGACTCCGAGCCCCCCTCACCTTGCGGGCCACCCGGACCACCTTGAGGACCTGGCGAGAAGCCCTCACCACGCAAGATGCGGTCGATGTCTTCAGCGTCCAAAGTCTCCTTCTCTACCACTGCTTTGGCGAGGGAGTGGAGTGTGTCGAGATTTTCAGAGAGGATCTTCTTCGCGACATCATACTGTCCCTGAAGAATCTTCTTCACCTCATCGTCGATCTCACACTGTACAGACTCGGAGTGTTCACGCGGCTTACCGATCTCTCTACCCAAGAACACATGCTCTTCTTTGCTGTTGTAGTGGATCGGGCCAAGCTTCTCGCTCATGCCCCACTCACATACCATGCGACGAGCGATGTCGGTTGCCCGTTGGATGTCGGAACTGGCGCCCGTATTCATCTCCTGAAACACCAGCTCCTCAGCGACTCGCCCACCGAAAAATACCGCGAGCTGGTCCATCCAGTACGACTTGGAGTACGTATGCCGATCGTTTTCCGGAAGCTGTTGCATCAGTCCAAGCGCCATGCCGCGCGGAACTATCGTCAGCTTGTGCACTGGATCAGCGTGCGGCAGCTTCTTCGCAACGAGGGCGTGACCTGACTCGTGGTACGCAGTTGTGAGCTTCTCTTTTTCTGAAAGGAGCATCGAGCGACGCTCTGCGCCCATCATCACCTTGTCTTTTGCGTACTCGAAATCAGAGCGACTCACGAGCGACTTATTGTGGCGGGCCGCATAAAGCGCAGCTTCATTTACTAAGATCTCAAGGTCAGCACCCGAGAAGCCTGGGGTGCCCCGGGCTACCACATTCAGGTCAACGTCGTCAGCGAGGGGTACCTTCTTGGTGTGCACCTTAAGGATTCCCAAACGACCGTTCAGGTCAGGGCGGGACACCACCACCCGTCGGTCAAATCGACCCGGTCGCATCAGGGCGGGATCAAGAACGTCAGGACGGTTTGTGGCGGCGATCAAGATGACGCCTTCGTTACTCTCAAACCCATCCATCTCAACGAGGAGCTGGTTCAGGGTCTGTTCGCGCTCATCATGCCCCCCGCCCATGCCGGCACCTCGGTGACGACCAACCGCATCGATCTCGTCGATGAAGATGATACACGGGGCGTTCTTCTTTCCTTGGATAAAGAGGTCTCGCACGCGAGAGGCTCCAACACCGACGAACATCTCAACGAAATCGGATCCTGAGATACTGAAGAATGGGACTCCCGCTTCGCCCGCTATCGCTTTGGCAAGCAGAGTCTTTCCAGTTCCAGGCGAGCCCACCAGGAGGACGCCCTTCGGAATACGACCACCCAAGCGGGTGAACTTCTTGGGGTCCTTCAGGAATTCAATAATCTCTTCCAACTCCGAGCGAGCTTCATCGATCCCGGCGACATCCGCGAAGGTGACCTTCTGTTGACTCTCCGTAAGCAGCTTCGCTCTCGACTTCCCGAAGCTCATCCCCTTTCCAGCCCCCATCTGCATCTGGCGCCAGAAAGTAAAGCCGATCACGAGCAGGAGGATCATAGGCAGAGCATTCATCAAGAAGAAGAGGTACGACGACTGGTCAGCCGGCTCGTTAACTTTGATATCAACGCCATTCTTCACCAAAGTCGGGATAAGCGTGTCATCCTTTGGTAGGGTCGTGTGGAACTGCCCGAATTCAGAGTCCTTAATGCGATACTCACCGAACAAGGTTGTTCCCTCGATCCGGACGGTTCGCACGTTGTGCTTATCAACCTCCTGCAGGAACTCGCTGTACGACAACTCTGTTGTTATCTCAGATTTTTTCTTGGCTACGCTGTAGACCGTCAGAACTAAAAGAATAATACCGAGCCAAAAGACACCGTTTCTTGTCACCGCTCTTTCTCCAAACCCATCCGTGCGGAAATCGCAATAAAGTCCGGACTAGTATTACCTGATACATGGTTTTCTACAACCTATTAGGAACGTAGGATAATTCCCGAGTTACCCCGCACTACCTCAAGCGCCTTTCCACCCCCAAGATCCAGGGTTTGTAGCTCCCCCTTAAGGAGCCCAACGAGCGCCCTCGCCCGGGGCTCCCCAACGGTGTGACCGAGGATCGGAACGAAGAGGATCTGAGCCACCCGCCACTTTAGGGCATAAGGAAGGCGTTCAAGCTCTGTCCGGCACCCCTCAAGCCAACCCCGACTCTGGAACTTAACCTCACCAATTCTCTCTGCGCTCTCCTGCGCAACCTGTTGGAGCGCTTCACAATCTGCGGCTAGGCTCTGCGCTCGCTCGGCGAGATTCCATACCATAGAAGCATCGAACTCATCCTGTAACCGAGGGATAACCCGTCGCCGAATCCGGTTACGTACGATGGTGGTGTCCCGATTCGAGGCGTCCTCCACAAAGGGGATTCCCTCCTGCTCTACAAACGCTTCGATCTGCTCCCTGGATATGCCAAGGAGGGGTCTCAAGCACTGTCGCCGCCGATCAGCCTCTTCAATCGTGGTAAGCTCCTTGTTGGCAAAGAGTCGCATGAGGAGCGTCTCGGCCACGTCGTTCGCAGTGTGGGCGGTGACGAGGAGGGTCAAACTCTCGCGCTCCATAACGTCCCGGAACGCCCGGTATCGTTCCCGCCGCGCCCAGGCCTCCATGTTCGACTGCGACGGTCGCTTACCGAGTTTGACAACGTGACACACAACCCCGAGTCGCTCGCACTGGGCGGCAACGAACGCTGCGTCCTCTCCGCTCTCCTTTCGTAATCCGTGATCAACGTGACACGCCTCAATGTGAAGCCCCAAGAGTCGACGTACCTTTAAGAGCCCCCACAAGAGCGCTGAGGAATCTTTTCCTCCAGAGAGCGCGATGAGCACTCGCTCTCCGTAAGGGACCTTCTCTTTCAGTGTTGTCAGAATCGATTGTCGTCGTCGTGCCACGTCACCGACTATAGCGGATCTGATTGGCAACAAAAGAGCGACGAGAACTCGATACGACTTCATCTAGCGTCGTGACATCTCCTTGTATCAGGCACTTGCGAAAAAGTATTGAGGACCGGGCGGATATTCGGTCAAAGCCGGGAGATATTGGGGACGCTTCGGTTGGCAAAACCGTAAGTGCTAGGTTTGTTTCTAAGCTATCGTGAGGGAGCGTGAGGTCATTTTTTCGTGTACGTTCACGTTCACGTCCCAATCTTACAGAAAGCACCCACTCATTCCGTCAATGAGCCAAAAAAATTAATCGCTGGAGGCAGAGTAAATGACCGCACGCTTTGAAAGTGTGGTGTCACACTCATAACGACTCTCAGCACTGCCGAGCGCCGGGGGACGAGGCATCTCCGTGGACTTAAGTCGCGCATCATCAGCCTGATTTCCCCAGTCCCCCGAGAACTTTACTAAGGTGTGCGGTGCGAGGGTGAATCGACACCTACCGTTATCGATCTCAAAGTCAAACAGCTCGCGATCGGCAGCTGTGCTCTCGGACATATCTATCACACAGGAGCAGTGAACCGTGATAGAGCTGCTCGTAAGGTTAACCCCATCCTCGGTGGGATTTGTGATGATGAGCGTGTCGAGGGTGATAGACGAGTTGTAGGCATCAAAACCATCATCTCCCGAGCCGTGGCTCTCGACCCCTTTAATATTCCACTCGCGCTGCCCCACGCCGATAATGGATAGAGCATCAATATCGTCCCGATCGTTATCGTTGCCATCTCCCTCGCGCGGGTCGGGGCGCCCCACACGACGAACTGGTGAACCGCCGGACTGAAGACACTCCATCCTTGGTGCCGGACCTGTGAGACCCACAGAAGAACACCCCTCCATTGTCTGGTTGTGCCACTCGGGCACCCGACTCGTCGGCCGAGCAGAAGGTCACCGTGCCAGCTCTAAGAGCCGAACCACTGTCGAAGATCAGCGCGCTTGTGTCGATGGTTCGACGAGGTCTTCGCCCGTTTCGAATCAAGATAGTCGCACCAT
>JALRCK010000226.1 GCA_023262305.1 Deltaproteobacteria bacterium | reverse complement strand
TAAGGAACTGATCCCTGAATGCCAGAGTAGTGAACCTCTCTCCTCAAGTATCAAGCCGCAAACGATGATGATGAGGAGGAAGCCGGTGCAGGATGAGGAAAAGGATGAAGAGGGGGATAAAGTCCTGTCGCTACGAAACGCGCTCGGATCCACAGCAGGACCACAGCGCAAAAAAAACGCGGCAGGATCTCTCGATCTTGCCGCGCACGTGCCAAAAAGCCAGTTCTTGTGACGGAGCTAACTTTTAAAACTTTTGACCCGGAGACTTTTACCCCTCCCTGCCTAAGTCGCGATCTCTTGGTTCGTAGGGTCTCTTTCACGACCCGCAGCTGGACGGTTTCCCGTTTGCGCCCACCTACGAGCCTACTATGGGCAGTTTCCTACCCTCGAGCTCTTTCGACCAGAATCGGTTACCCATCCGACTACGCATGCCCTCACTCCGAGGAGTGAGGCGCAAACCGACAGTGCGTCAAGCCTACCCCGTCTCGGTGCGTCACCACACCGAGCGAGCCACCCAAGGAGCACAAATCCTTGGGTGTCATTCACCACCTTTAGTACTCCCAAAGGGGCGACCAGACAGGAATTGGTATCTTGCGACACCGACTCGCAGCGTTTCGTCTCTCGACCACACACTGCCTGGCTATGCCTTTAAGACGTTCACCCGGAGGCTCCCGCCTTTCTACCGAGCGCCGCTGCAACAGGAGTTAACCAACAGCAGGACACCCAGTATCGGCACCACTACCACGAAACCGAAGCTCCGTGGCGCGTCCCACCCGCTCGCCAAACTGCCATTACGGCGCTTGGGCTTGTGGGATTCCCTCTCTTGTAGGGTAAGGCGCCTTTCCATGCGCTCACCCTAGACCCTAATCCGTTAGGAGTTAGTGTCTTCGAGGTCGGCTTCCTCAATTCACTTTCGGAAGCGTTGTCGTCATCTCGACTCTGTATGCGGAAGTACCACGACTGAGATGAATTGCAAGAAAAAAAATTATCATTTTGTGCAAAAAAGAATATTTCCGAAAATCAAGATCGAGGCGACTTTTGCACAGGGTGTGGGTAAGCCCCCTAGTCGCCTGATTCGTGTTAAAAAGTCCATTTAACGGGCTTAAAGTTGAGTTCTTTTATTTTTGGGCTTGGCTAGAAAACCGTGTTCCTCGACCCATCGCGCGCGAGGGAAACCTCCCCTCGTCCTTCGAACAAATCACGTACCGCTGCGATCGAATGATCCAGTCGCAAGAAACGCTGCCGCGAGATCGGCGGCTCTCCTGCTATAAGGAAAAAAGGTGTGATAGATCGGAACGTGTCGATGTGTCACGCACGTTTTAAGGTGCGCCTCTCGCGCCGTAACCACTCCGTCATTGTCCTCGCCAAAGATCGGAAGGAACCCGAACCAACGATTCGTTCCACCAACAACGCACGCGATTTCCAGCTGCCTCGGCTGCTCCTGAAGCTGGAGGTGTCCAAGTTCATGCAGCACATCCCCGTAGATTCGACGTGGAAGCGAATACGGCGAGAGAACCTTTGCTATCGTCGCGCCATAGTGGGGAGAGCCTAACGTCACCAACCGATGCATCGGAGCTGCACATCCTCCACTCGCATCGAGCCAGCGCGCGACGATCCCGCCGAGAGAGTGCCCAACAAATGACACCGGCTCATGCGTCGTAATCCGATCAACAAACGCTCGCAGCTGTTCAGCAGCTCCGGCGATTGTCAAACGCCGCGAGTGGTAATCGAAGGTATGAATGTGAGACCCCGGCAACAGTTTGCGAAGTCGCGGCGCCATGAGGAACATGTCGTGTTTGGAACGGGCCAAGCCGTGAAGAAGTACGATGTGGGGAGAGGCTTTCATGAGGAACCGTATCGGCTAGGAGAGGGAATAAGATAACACCCCCCGCCGCCTTATGGCACATCACCAGCTCTCGGATAAACCGAGATAGGCTCTAGAAGGGCATCTTTTCCCTCTACCACTCTCGGAGTATACACGCCTCGTCCGTATGAAAGCTGCGTTACGAGAGTCGTGGTGTTTTAGCAACAAATTCGACGATCTCGCCTTTTGGGTATTTATTATCCCCACCACCGCTTGACATACCAAACTCCCCCCTGATAAACATAGCGCCGATTTGACTACCATCGCTTTCTTGCTGTGACTATAACGCGCAGGGGCGTATTAAAAGCAAGTATTTTTAGGTGCTTATACTATGAAGACGTTTGCAAAAGGTTGGCTGCTGTCATTGGCGGTGTTAACAACTACCCTTCCATCGTTTGTGGCTGCAGATGACCGAGAGGAGATCAGGCTTCTTAAGGAACGCCTGGTCGCCCTCGAGAGCAAACTCAACGAGCAGGACAAAAAGATCGTCGACCAAGACAAGAAGGTAGAGGAAAAAACGAATACCCTCGCGAGCGAGATTAAGCAAACGAAGCTCGGCCAGCTCCTGCCTGAGAAGAAAGAGCTCAAGAGTCAGTGGGGTATGGGACCTGCTGCATCGAGCGTCTATAACGTCGATAGCGGGCTCTCCATCGGTGGATACGGCGAGGCTAACTTCCAATCACTGGTACAGAACTCGGATGGTCAAGACAATCAAACCGATATGCTCCGACTGGTAACTTACGTCGGATACAAATTCAATGACAACATTCTCTTCAACTCCGAGATCGAGTTGGAGCACGGGACCACCGAGGACATCGGTGGCCAGTCGGGAGATGACTCAGGTGAAGTCGCGGTCGAGTTCGCGTATTTGGATTTCCTTCTTGAGAAGGAGTTCAACGTGCGTGTGGGTAACGTGCTCATACCGATGGGATTCATTAACGAGATCCACGAGCCTGTGTATTTCTACGGCGTGATTAGGCCTGATACAGAGAGGTACATCATCCCCACAACGTGGAATGAGAACGGTTTCGGCTTCTTCGGACAAGGTGAGGCTGCCGGAAAGCTTGAGTATCGAACATACCTCGTCAACGGACTACGAGCGTCTCGCTTCGAAGACACCGGTATCCGAGACGGTCGGCAAAAGGGAAACAAAGCGCTCTTTGAGGATGTAGCGTGGACGGGTCGGTTAGACTACTCCCCTGAGACCGTGCCTGGACTTCTCGTTGGAAGCTCATTCTGGCTCGGAGGTTCCGGTCAGGGAGAGGAGTTTGATGGAAGCTATCCAACTGTACTCACGACGATCGGTGAGGCTCACGCGCAGTACAACTACCGGCAGCTTCAGCTCCGAGCTCTCGGCGCGTGGACTGGAATCCAAAACGCAGCGGATGTGAGTGAGCAGAACGATCAAACGATCGGTAGCCGCCAAGATGGATGGTACGTTGAGGCCGCCTACGATATCCTCCCCCACCTCGTGCGGGGCACACGACAGAGCGTAGCTCCGTTCCTCCGTTACGAGCAGGTCGACACACAGGCAGCCGTACCCGCTGGATTTGAGCCGGACACCTCGCTTGATAACACGATCTACACCGTTGGATTCTCGTACAAGCCGATTGACAAGGTGGTCATAAAGGCTGACTACAAGAACTACGTAAGCGAGGGGCCGAATCCGCCCGCAGACGTGGTGTCTCTCGGGTTTGGATTTGTTTACTAACCTTTTTCCGCAGAGCGCGAGGAGCGATGGGTACGCGATCAACACATAGCCACGGTGAACGATCGCGCCCCCTATCGCTCCACGCCACTATCACTGGGGTACTCCTTGGGGCGAGGATTGTGTGCTCCCTGGCATGCTTGCTTATCCCCCTCTCATCGCGAGCCGAGGTATTTCTTGCTCAGGAGGAGGCTTTCGAGGCGGCGTTCGGCGCGGGTGTTCAACACACCCCGAAGACCGTGATGCTCTCAGGTGAGCAAAAAGCCAAGATAGAGGAGGTCTCCCAGTCACAACTTACCTCAAGCCTCTTCCAATACTACGAGGGTCGAAAGAACGGAGAGCTTCTCGGGTACACGGTTATCGACTCTCGGGTCATGCGCACGAATCTCGCCATCTTTATGGTGGTTTTCTCTAAGGAGCTTGTGGTGAGCAAGGTCGTGCTCTTAGCCTTTCACGAACCTTCGGAGTATCAGCCAACTGATGGTTGGTTAAAGCTCCTTGAGGGGGACAAACCGATGCAAGATTTAGTGCCTGGACAAGGACTCCCTCCGATCGCAGGATCTACCCTGACCGTCAACGGACTTTCAGATGGCGTGCGCGCCGTGAGGGCCTCCATGGAGGTCGTTTTAGGGGATACCAAGAAATGAGATTTATCATCACCGGCGAGTGGAATCGCAACACGCTCCTGCGAGTCATCGTGCTCTTCTTTCTCTTCTACTGTTTCGCCTTCTGGCTCACAAACTTTGGTCTCTACATGGAGATGGGGTTAAGCTACCAAGGTGTTGTTGAGCACTATCTAGGATCGCCAGAAAAATTCACTCGACCTAAGAGCATTCGAGGGCTTATGGAGGTGAGCCACTTTCATCTCTTCGCGATGGGGATCTTTCTCGTCTCCTTGATGCACCTCCTACTCTTTGTTCCGATCAACGGACTCGTAAAGATGATCCTCATAGTGGCAGCGTTTACAAGCGCTTTCCTCGATGAGGCTTCTGGGTGGTTAATAGTTTTCGTGAGCCCCAGCTTTGCGTACATGAAGATCGCTTCCTTTGTGGTGTTACAGCTCTCGCTCATCATCACCATCGCGCTTGGCATCTGGGCGGTCGCCTCATCCCAACGCAACGCGTACGCCGACTCCGCTACGCGTTCAAAGCCCTCATAAGTCCGTATGAGGGCGGCCTCTATCTCGGCGTTTGTGGCATGCGTTGTAACCGCGTGCTCGGTTCACCCCGTCCCCGCCCCTACCCCTACACACAAGGTCTCAGAGATTCGGTATGTCATGGGGACACTCCTCGACATTACGC
>JALRCK010000225.1 GCA_023262305.1 Deltaproteobacteria bacterium | reverse complement strand
TCTCTCGTACCTTCGTGAGCAGCTCTCGGAGTGTCACGTTCTGCACGGGATTATCCAGGATGTCACTCGTGTAGGCGCGGTAATTAATGCTCTCGATATGTTCCCCGATGCTGTTGGTGGTCCAATCGTGGCACATGGAGAACCCTGCACGGCGCAGCGTTTCGACGAGGAGACCTTTTTAGCGGGGATATCTGCTGATATTCAAGAGAGTGAACGCTCGATAGTAATCGCGTCCTCACGAATCAGTGAGCGGGCTGCACACATCGTTGCTACGGTCGCACGACCCCAGGTGGCGCGGGGCGTGGCTATCGAACTGCTTATCAATGCTGACTCGGTCAACGCCGAGGATGAGGAGTACCACCAAGCAGTATCCGTTCTGGAGGGAGCTGGTATTCGGGTCCTTAGAAGCTCCTCCTTCGTTTTCGATAGTGTTGTCATCGACCATCATATCGTGTGGACGGGTAACATTCCGCCCCTGGATTGCATGGCGCAGCCCGGGCTTGCGATGACAAGAGTGGTGAGCTCCGTAGGAGCAAGCGCGATTTCACGCCTAACAAGTTTAGGTGAGACAGGTGACCGTCCCGCAAGTTTAGCGGCCAATGCTTGAACGGTTCTCAGCGAGCGCTTGGGAGATGATCTGGTCGAACTCCTCCCTTGAAATGTTGCTCGGTACTCGGATGATTCGGAGACCCGGATGGGGGTTGTGAGAGAGGTACTGGTCACGCAGATTGTCGGCAAGCACCTTGGCGGGTTCTAGGTGGTGTCCCCCATCGACCTCGATATTGATATTATTGTTAACGAGAAGATCGAGTTGGAACCCGTCTATGTATTGTGTGCGATCGATGACGACGCCCGGGTGATTACGTGCCCACTCCCGAACGCGGGCCTCGCTTCTGGACGGGGTGCTGGAGTTAACGATAGTCGGGGCCATCCTGTCGATGATGCCGTGCAGCTGTTCTGGAATTTTCTGTCGGTAGAGCGCAAAGGCCTGTTGAGTGACCTCCCATGCCACGTTGGATGAGCGGGTTCCTATCTGAAACTCCAGGGGAGATGTGGCTGCTCGCACAGCGCAGTCTAGCATCGTTCGAGCGAGTTGACGGTGCTCCCCGATGTGGGGTCGAAGGGTAATCAGTGCCCCGCAAAAAGCGCCGAGTTCATCGAGTGTTCGTATCTCTGGCGGTAGTCTGCTGTCGAGTGCTTTTATGAGTCCCACTGTAGCTCTCGCAACCGGTCCCTCTTTCTCCTGAAGAGCCAGCGTGAGTCCATGGGTTATTGATGAAACCGCCTTATGGTCGAGCACGAATCCCGGAGGGAGTGCGTTAAGTTTGTCTGTCACCAAGCGTATGGTGCGCGCGACCTGTTCGACTGCATCGTTGCTCAGGTTGCGTACGTCCAGTCCCTTGAGACCATAGATTATTGAGCTTGCTGAGACTGAATCGAGAGCTAGTGCCGATCTCTCGAGCCTATCGTTGAGATTCTTGAGCATGATGGTGAGTTTCGCGTCTGAGTCGGGATTTTGCGCCCAAGCGCTTACTCCGTTGATGGCGTGAAACGTGGTCGCAACCGTGCCGGTGTGTCGGGAGTACGACATCTGAGAGAAGAGGTGGTTGAGCTTCGCAACGTAGGCGCACAGAGCAGCTGCTCCCTCATGGGAGAGGTACCGGCTTGAGATGTCTCGCAGCGGATAGAGGAACGATTTATCCGCATAAGCCTCCTCTGGCATCTCCTTTGTGTATTGAACAGCCTTACCAAGTGCGCCGAAGAGGCGCTTTTCAAGGATCGGATCTTTCGGCTGCATGCGGTTTAGGACCTCGATGAGCGCAGGAGCCTGCTCCGCGATATTGCATACTGAGTGCCCATCAAAGATATATCTGTCCGCGACCGTTACGAGCTTGTCGATGAGGTGGCTGCCGATCGCTTGACCGAACGGTCGCGAGGGCCACTGCGGGTCGAGGTTACACATCTTATAGAGGGCAGTAACGATATTGACTGAGTTCCAATCTTGCTTCTTGTCCGTCAATTTGTTGGTCAGAAACTCCACGAATCCGTACATCCCCTGAGCTCGGTCTCTGGTTGCCCCGTCGAAAGCTTGATTGATCTCTCTGTTGAGTGTGAAGTGTTCAGGTTGAGATCTGTCGACTGTAGGAATTGAGAAGATGCGCACACCTTCGGTCGCGATCTTAAGAGCGTGTTCCCGGTAGCTCGCGTTCTCGGCTCGGATGAGGCGCTGTTCCGGGTCCAGGTTCCCTCCACCTTTTGCTGATATCTGGGAGAGAGCGCCCCGTACCTGTGCAAAGATCTTGTTAAGACCGGAATCCGAAATATCTTTGACCGCGTTAAGGCGATCCATGACGTCGTCTACCTGCTTTCGAAAGGAAGGGTCTCCTCCGGTTGGAAGTCCTCCGATGTAGTCATCGAAGATTTGGTTGAGCTTAAGCCTGTTGTCAGCACTGGCAGCAAGCTCGTGGTCGGCGTTCGGCTTCGGTCCTCTCGGTTTGTGTATGGTGTCCGATTTGCTCATGTTCTCAGCTGTGTTATGCGCCTGTTCCGACCCGTGCGAGCGCTCTCGTATTGGTATGGGGGCTCTCCAGCTTTGTGTGGCGTTGAATCGGAAGTTTCAGACCGTTTCGGTAGGGCGTCTTGAAACTGCAAGAATTTCGAACAGATAGGTGTTCCATGCGTTGAACAGAAGCGATCCCGCATGGTAGGCTACCCGCCATGAGAACTTCTAGTGCTTTTGGGGAGATAGCTGAGATTCTGCGACAACGTCACCTGATCCTGGATGGCGGGATGGGGACGATGATCCAGGGCTATCACCTTCAGGAGGGTGACTTCCGGAATCAGGGGTTGGTGTCTCACGCTAAGCCTCTCAAGGGTAACAACGACCTGCTAAATCTCACGCGCCCAGACGTCGTAAGGGAGATTCATAAAAGCTATCTCCTGGCTGGTTCGGACGTCATAGAGACCAACACCTTCTCCTCAACCTCCATCGCGCAGGCTGACTATGCCCTCGAGGGGCTGGTGACAGAGATTAATCGCGCCGGCGTTCGGGTCGCAAAAGAGGCTGTCGCGGAGGTGGTTCGAGAGCAACCGAAGCGACGATGCTTCGTGGCGGGGGCAATAGGGCCGACGAATCGCACGGCGTCCCTCTCCCCAGACGTCAACAATCCCGCATTTCGAGCGGTGACCTTTAAGCAACTTGAGGATAGCTACTACGAGCAAGCGATTATTCTCGTTCAAGAGGGAGTTGATCTCCTCCTCGTTGAGACGATCTTTGACACCCTCAACGCAAAGGCGGCTCTCTTTGCAATTGAGCGTGTTTTTAATGAGACCGGAGTTAGACTCCCGGTAATGGTATCGGTAACGATAACTGATCAATCGGGACGAACTCTCTCAGGCCAGACAGCGCAAGCGTTCTGGTACTCGATCCAGCACTCGCATCCGTTGAGCGTTGGAATAAACTGTGCCCTCGGGGCTCATGAGATGCGACCGTACCTGCAGGAGCTCGCGGCGGTGGCTAACTGCTATATCAGCTGCTATCCAAACGCCGGCCTGCCAAATCCTCTCAGCGATACAGGGTACGATGAGAAGCCAAGCGATACGGCCTCCGCGCTTGGGGAGATCGCGGATGACAAGCTGCTCAATATCGTCGGTGGGTGCTGCGGAACAACGCCAGAGCACATCCGCGCCATTCGGGATCGGGTCACAGACATCATCCCCCGACCCCTTCCAAAGCCGCGAGGTCGCTTGGCTCTCTCAGGTTTAGAGCCGCTGGTTATCGCTCCAGAGAATCCCTTTATTCTGGTTGGTGAGCGCACCAACGTTACGGGCTCACCAAAGTTTCGGAAGTTAATTGAAGACAACAACTTCGAGGAAGCGCTCTCAGTGGCTCGGCAGCAGGTCGATAACGGCGCGAACATCATCGATGTAAACTTCGACGAGGGGCTCCTCGACAGCGAAGCTTGTATGACGAAGTTCCTGAACCTTGTGGCGAGCGAGCCGGATATCTCGCGTGTCCCGATCATGATCGATAGCTCAAAGTGGTCCGTTCTTGAGGCGGGTCTCCAGTGTGTGCAGGGTAAAGCGATCGTGAACTCGATCAGCCTTAAAGAGGGCGAGGAGAAATTTAAGGAGCAAGCTCGTAAGGTCGCTCAATACGGGGCCGCCATGGTCGTTATGGCGTTTGACGAGAAAGGTCAAGCTGCCACAAAGGCCGATAAGGTGAGGATCTGTCAGCGCGCTTTCAAGATCCTGACGGAAGAAGTTGGAATACCTGCACACGACATCATCTTCGATCCGAACGTGCTCACCGTTGCCACGGGCATTGAAGAGCACAACTCCTACGGTATCGACTTCATTGAAGCGGTTCGCGAGATCAAATCGAGTTGCCCCGGCTGTCTTACGAGCGGTGGTATCAGCAACGTGTCGTTCTCGTTCCGCGGAAACAACCGCGTGAGAGAGGCGATGCACTCAGTCTTCCTCTTTCACGCAATTCAAGCTGGTCTCGACATGGGGATCGTCAACGCTGGAATGCTTGAGGTGTACGAAGAGATCGAGCCAGAGCTTCTTAAGAGGGTTGAGGATGTGATTCTCAACCGCCATCCGCAGGCTACAGAGGAGCTGCTCGAGTTCGCCGAGCAGTTTAAGGGTAAGTCTACGGAGAGAGATTCGGGAGCAGCACTTGAGTGGCGTGCCCTTCCCTTGCGTGAGCGTCTCTCGCACAGTCTCGTCAAAGGGATCGTTGAGTTCATCGAGCAGGACACTGAGGAGGCTCGAAAAGAGCTTGGTCGCCCCCTCAATGTGATCGAGGGACCACTGATGGATGGTATGCGTCACGTCGGTGATCTCTTCGGAGCGGGAAAGATGTTCCTGCCTCAGGTCGTGAAG
>JALRCK010000224.1 GCA_023262305.1 Deltaproteobacteria bacterium | reverse complement strand
CATTGACTGCTGAATCGATCGGAAGCTTGCTGCATGTCGTTGCCAAAACAAAGACGGGAGTGACGATGATCAACGGCACGCAAAATTCTCGGCGAGATATTGTTCTCCCGAAGGGTCTAAAGTTCCTCGACTTCTTTGGGTTCTAGGTCGTGAGCGGCAAGACCGGAGGTCTATGAAGCGCCCCGATCCCACGCCCACACCACCATGTCGACCTTTTCGCTCGACACGTTCGGTAGAAGGGAGTGCGTGGGATATAACCCCACGCTCCTCAAGCCGAGCTTGCGCATCACATTGCCAGAGGCTGGGTTGTCCGGGTGATGCTCAGCCCGGATGCGTTGCACGTTCGACTGAGCCTTGGCCCACTCGATAACAGGACGCCACGCCTCTGTAGCGAAACCTTGTCCCCACGCGGAGGGCGCGAGTATGTAACCGCCACTGAGGGAGGTTGCATCATGCACCCCGATCCCCACGGAGCCGAGGCATTCGCCCGTTTCTTTTCGAAACACGAGCCAACCGAACATTTGGTGGTCGCTCGGCTCTCCTGCAAAGTTAGACATGGCTCCCTTCACAAAGGGAACGGAATCAGCAGGACTGGACGCGCAGGGGAACGACATGTACTTCGTTGCCACTGGATCGCTCGCATACGTTCTGAACATCAGCTCGCAATCATCGAGCGTTGGCGCTCGGAGCAAAAGGCGCTCGGTCTCAAACGTCTTGGGAGGGATCTCTGAAAGCGGCGCGAAGTGGTGAATCTGTGAGGCTTGAGTATGAGAAGTAGCCATGGCTATTTATTCTCCGTAAAGTTGCATAGCTCCAAAAGTGTACCCGCCGTTCTCTCCCGTCACAGAGGTGTTTAGGGGAGAGGTGGATAGGTATAAAGCCGAGCCCCAGTATACCGCGCCTTTCCCAGGTATGTTGGGACCCTTGTGTGTAATCTGAAGCCTGATCTGAAAAGGGGATTCTTGGAGGCGTGACGTACATGCACCTCTACGAAATTACTCAACCGTCTTGATGCGCGATTAATCTCAAAGCGGTCTGGGTTCGATGAAAGAGGTCAGGAAGGGTCACATCGGTGTCTTTGGGAAAGACGATTGTAAAGGTGTTGCCTCGACCGAATTTGTAGAGGTGCGGGTTCTTCTGAACGAGCCCGAGCGCTTTGAGTCCATCGACTCGAGTGTTTGGGTTCGGTCGATAGCCATCACGCAGGAGTGCAAGCGGGCTAAAGGTCAGGGAAGCTTTTATCGGCGTGACCTCAGCCTTTACGACACCGTATGATCGCAAAAGCCCGCGATAGCGCATCAGGAGCATCAGGTTATCGACCTCAATCGAGCACGGGCCGTATCGGTCCTCCACCTCACGCTGGAGATCGAAGGCCTCATCGTCGGTTCGTATGTTAGAGAGTCGTTGGTAGAGCACAAGGCGCTCACCAATGTCCGGAACATAGGTGTCGGGGATAAACGCGTCGACCCCAACGATGCGTACATCCGGATCCACGATATCCTCCAATAGGGGCTCGTCACCTTTCAGGTCACTGACGGCTTCCTGCAGGATACGACAGTACATGTCGAATCCAACTGAGAGTACGTTGCCGGATTGCTCTTTGCCGAGCAGATTGCCCGCGCCGCGGATCTCTAGATCTCGAATGGCGAGATTGAATCCTACTCCGAGGGCATCGAGGGATTGAAGCACCTTGAGGCGCTCGTGCGCCTCGCCGGTGAGGGATCTCATGTGCGGAACGAGGAAGTACGCGTACGCTTGCCGCTTACTGCGACCAACCCGCCCGCGAAGCTGGTAGAGCTGCGCAAGTCCGAAGTGATCGGCCTTGTCGATGATAATCGTGTTCGCGTTGGGCACATCGAGACCAGATTCAATAATTGTGGTTGAGACGAGAACGTCTATCTCGCGGTCAACGAATCGTTTCATGATTCGCTCAAGGGTTGTCTCAGACATCTGCCCATGGGCGAAATCAAAGCGCGCCTCGGGAACAAGCTCAGAGAGCTTCGCTGTCACCAGCGCGATGTTCTGTACACGGTTGTGAAGGAAGAATACTTGCCCCCCGCGTCGTATCTCGCGGAGGATGGCATCGCGCACGAGGGCCTCGTCACGCTCAGCAATGTAGGTGTGGACCACTTTGCGATCGATAGGCGCGGTGTGGATTAAGCTGATGTCGCGTATGCCCAGGAGAGACATGTGGAGTGTGCGGGGGATCGGAGTAGCGGTGAGTGTGAGTACGTCAACATTTGATCGTAAGGCACGGAGTTTCTCTTTTTGTTTAACACCGAAGCGGTGCTCCTCGTCGATGATGAGAAGCCCGAGATCTTTGAATTGCACATCTGGTTGGAGGAGCTTGTGGGTGCCGATGATGATGTCGATCTCTCCGTGGGCGAGGGCGTCGAGGGTTTTCTGGTTCTCTTCGGCTGAGTAGAAGCGGCTCACTGCGGCAACTTTGACTGGGTATCCCTTGAAGCGCTCCGCGAAGTTGTTTTTGTGTTGCTCTACAAGGATGGTGGTGGGAACAAGAACTGCGACCTGTCGCGCATGTTGGGTGGCTTTGAAGGCGGCACGAATCGCGACCTCAGTTTTGCCGAAGCCGACATCGCCGCACACCATACGGTCCATCGGCTTCTCTTTCGCAAGATCCGTGAGGGTCTCCTCAATCGCTTTGCGCTGGTCTGGGGTTTCGTCATAGGGAAAGGTGTCGGCAAATCGTTCGTCCTCGGCACCCTCCGGCTCGTACCGCCACCCTTTTGCGATGGATCGAGTGGCGTAGAGGCGAATGAGATCTCCAGCTAGGGTGACAATGGAGTCGCGAATCTTTTGCTTCGCATGTGCCCATCGTGTTGAGGCTAATTTGTCGATCCGCGGCGCCTGTCCTTCGGCGGCAACGAATTTTTGGATCTTTCCGATCTGGTGAGCCGGAAGATAGAGCCGGCTGTCAGCATAGTCTATCTGAAGGAAATCGCCGAGCACACCATCAACGGTGAGGTGCTTCAGACCTTGGTAGAGCCCCACACCGTAGTCGAAGTGGACGATGTGATCTCCCTCTTTGAGGAGCGAAAGGGAGCTCAACAGACGCTTGGCGCTGATGCGCGGTGTCGATCCTGAGCGATACGAGCGCTCTCCAAAGATCTCATTCTCCGAAATGAGAATAATCTTTTCATCGAGGAGGCGGAACCCGGCATGAAGGTGTCCGACCAGGATCGCTACTGGCGGACGGCGAGAGTTGAGCCACCGTATCGCTGGGGGCTCAACGATCGGGGCATCGGTACCGATATCAAGAAGTATGGTCTGCAGACGTTGCGCGCGCGAGGGTGAGCCCACACTGAAGGCGATTGCAAACTTCTTGTTTCGCCACGTATCGAGGAACTCTTTGAGGGGCTGAAAAGCGCTGCCACTGCCGACGGCGGTTCGCATCTGTGTGGCGAGGTCAAGAAGGCTCTCAGACCGGAGATTTTCATGACGCTCTCGCGAGATGGCGTCATCGATTCCCCCGACATCACACGTTGTTGCCTGAGCGATCTCACTCCACGCCGTGTCAAAATCAAGGAATACCTCTGATACGTGTGGTATGAGGTGTTGCTCATCGACAAGCCGTGCTGCTCGGTCGTGAGCGTTTTCGAGAAACTCCTCCATCGAGCGTTGCACCCTGTGGGAATCCAGGGTGTACACCTTCGTGCCTTGAGGAAGGAGTTGCATGAGTGTCGTGTACGCTGGCGCGAACATGTACTGGAGGAGTTCAAGGCTCGGGTACTCAGCACGTTGGTCGAGCGCCTGTAGAACCTTCTCGACCTCTCGTAGTGGAGTGCCGATCGTCATCGCGCGCTCCTTGAGAGCGCTTGAGATGCGTTCCTGAGCGTTTGCGTACCACGTGGGGAGGGGGAACTCCTTGACGGGGAGGATGGAGATAGAAGAGAGCTCGCCCATTGAACGCTGCGACTCCGGGTCGAAGGTGGCGAGGCGCACTACTTTGTTGAAGTCGAATTCAATACGCACCGGATGCGTAGAGTTACCCGGGAAGAGATCGATGACGGCTCCCTTGATTGCGAGATCTCCCACTCGAGTGACGCTCTTGGCAATAGTGAATCCCCCATCGAGAAGAGTCGCTATGAGTGGGTCGCGAGTCACCATCCCACCGACATGGAGGGTCGTGGTGAGTTGGTCGATGTAGTCAGGTGGGATGATCTTTTGTACCAGCGCCTCGGCGGAGGTCACAACCGTGAAAGCGCTTGCGTGGGTAATCTCATGAAGGGTCTGTATTCGTTGAGCGGAGATCTCAACCCCCGGCGATACTGGCTCAAGGGGAAGGGTCTCCCACGATGGAAAGACAGATGCGCAGGATGCTCCACGAAAAAATCGTATGTCCTCTAGGATCTCCTCTACCTCTCGACGGTCCGCGCAGATGATCAGTGACCGAGCTGAATCCTGAATCTCTCGCGCGAGGAACCACCCAGTGGCAGAGCCGTGAAGTCCGAGCACTTTGCGGGCGTGGCTGAGTGGCGAGGAGGACATACGGGAGAAGGTGGATATACGGGGTAAAGCGGCATCATACGTTGTGCTTTCGGGGGCGTAAAGTGAGGAGTGGGGCGAGCGATTTTTCGAAACTTTTGACGCCGTTTCTCGATGGAAGCCCGTTGACAGAGCAGATTTGATGAGGAGGTGGATGATTTTAGACAACATTATGACGACTCTTCCCGCAACCCCCGCCTCGGATATTCACTTGCAGGAAGGGGCCTCTCCGATTGTCAGGGTCAACGGAATTCTCCATTCACTGGAAGCGGAGGCGCTCACTACAGACGCGCTCACGGGCTTTCTTTCAACGGTTGTATCCAAGGAGGTCTACGAAAGTTTCCTTGGTGGTGAAGAGATCGATGGAGCGTTCTCATCCTCG
>JALRCK010000223.1 GCA_023262305.1 Deltaproteobacteria bacterium | reverse complement strand
CCGCCGCTGCTGATGAAGATCTTGCCTTCAGACTCAAGTCGACGAACTATATCAACGATGCTTTGTTGGGCCTTCTCTACGTCCTTGAGCTTAACGGGACCAAGGGCTTCTAAGTCCTCCTTAATCATCTCAGCAGCACGTTGAGATACGTTGCGGAAGATAAGGTCCTTGAGCTCCGGAGAAGCTGTCTTGAGAGAGAGAACCAGCTGTTCTCGAGGCACATCTTTGAGAACCGTCTGAACACCCTTGTCGTCGATCTTCTTGATGTCCTCGAATGTGAACATGAGGGCTCGAATACGCTCCGCGATATCGGGGAAGGTCTCCTCGATCTCGGTGATGATCCGCTCCTCGCTGTTGCGATCAATGAAGTTTAGAATATCCGCCGCTGACTTCGGTCCACCAATCTCCTCTTCTTGGAGCTCTCCTCCTCGAATCTGACCTCGCAACACCTCACGTACCTCATCGACAACCGCGGCATTCACATTAGTGAGGTTAGATATTCGTATCAGGATGTCTGTCTGCATCTCCGGCTGCATCTGCCTCAGCACGATCGCAGCCTGGTCCGGATTCATCATCGTCATCAAGAACGCGATCGTCTGTGGATGCTCGGACGTAATGAATTGGTAGAGGAGTTTTTCAGGAACATCAGCGATAATTGAACCGATTGGCTGCTTCTTTGCGCCGGCGATGTACTCAAGGAGCGATTCGCTCTGGCTCTCTCCGAATGCCGACGAGATAACGCTCTTCGCAAACTCACGACCATCAACCACCATAGTGTCGCCAGCTTTGAGCATGCGAAGGAAGTCCACAGAGGTTTGGAACTGCGTCTCGCGATCAACCTCCGACACGGAGATAAACGCGCGGCTAATCTTCTTCACCTCGTGCTCGCTCAGATGCTGCATGATCTGCGCTGCCACCTCTTTGCCGAGGCTTAAGAGGGTCAAAGCTGCCTTCTCTGGATTTGTAAGCTCCCTATTCATGGAGACACCCCTTCCTTTCAGCTGGTTAGGATGATGATCCCTCGCATAAGGGCTCACACCTGTTGTCTTGTATTCCTCCTTTGCCCCCCTTAGACTCAATCTCTATGGTCCAACCGCCCGATGAAGAGCTTCTTTCAACCTGCTTTCAGGAGGTTACGGGCGCGCCCCCCACTTCAATAACACCATTCCATCCGCACGCATCAGAGAAGCGGAGATACCGGCTCACCAACGGGAGCACAACGATGGTGGGGGTGGCTAATAGCTCTCGCGCTGAAAACGACGCCTTCGTCGCACTAGCGCGCCACTTTGCGTCCTATAACCTCCGGGTTCCGTTGGTTTACTCATACAAACCCACCCAAGGTGTCTACCTTGAACAAGATCTGGGAGAGACAACCCTCCTGAACTACCTGCACTCTGAGCGAACGAGAAGTGGTGAAGCATTTCCCGCCTCTGTAGAGGAGGCGTATAAGAAGGCTCTGCGTGCGCTCCCACGCTTTCAGATCGAAGCAGCCGATTCCTTGGATTTCTCACTCTGCCTTGGAGCTTACACCTCTTTCTCTGCCATCCTCCTGCACGACTTGAAGTCGTTTGCTCACGAGCTCGTAAGAAGACTGTTGCCATCGTACCCGATCGACGACCTCACCCCGGATTTCCATCAGCTCGTTTCGTATCTGGACCACGCTCAGAGCATGTATTTCCTCTATCGGGACTTTCAGTCTCGCAACATCATGCTCGTTGACGACGAACCATACTTCATCGATTTTCAGTCTGGTCTCAAAGGACCGTTGCAATACGATGTGATCTCTCTGCTCTATCAATCAAGCGCGAAGATACCGGGTGACCACAGACAATCTTTGGCTGAAACATACCTTGAGGCTGTTGCCGCCCACATCAAGTGCGAGCGCGATGATTTTTTCAGACATTATCCAGCTTTCATCGTAAGTCGCATGCTGCAAGTGCTTGGCGTTTACGGACGCCAAGGGCTTGGCTCCAACAAAGAATACTTCACCAAAAGTATCCCTGCAGCCATCCGCACCCTCGACACTGAGCTTCGCTCTCCTCTCCTTGGGATCAAGCTTGAGCGACTCTGCGCATGCTCGAACGCTCTGCTCACCAGTATCATGGCATGACGAGCCGTGCCCCCTCCTCACCTCCCCATTTCCCAACCGAACGGCCCCGTCAGCTTCTCGTAGAGACCCCCACTAAGATGATGTCGACGGGTGATACCCTATAACCTTGGCGCCAAGATTATGCTAAAGAGCTAGGGGAGAGGAGTTTTGCCACAAGCCATATGAAAGCCATGATCTTCGCCGCCGGTATCGGCTCACGCCTACAGGAGCTCACCCGCGAGACGCCAAAGTGCTTAATGCCAGTTGGTGACAAAACCATGCTTGAGCGCGTTGTAGACCGACTCAAGAGAGCCGGAGTGTCAGCGATAGCAATTAACGTGCACCATCACGCTGAGAAGGTAGAGAGGTTCGTGCGCAACCAAGGTAATTTTGGTCTTGAAGTGCTGATATCTCATGAACCAACGCTTCTCGACACCGGGGGCGGTTTGAAGAAAGTTGCCTCTTTCTTTTCTGGCGAGGACGCCTTTCTCATTCACAACGCCGATATCTATAGCACCATTGACCTACGAAACCTCGTTGAACGACACAGGTCGCTCAACGCGATCGGAACTCTTGCGGTCATGGAACACCCATCTCCTCGGGGGCTCTACTTTGACACAAGTCATCGCCTCGTTGGTTGGACCGGAGAAAAGACACAACCCCCTTCAAGCTCCCTCCGAAGTTTTTGTGGGATTAGTGTCGCTTCTCACGAGGTCTTCTCTCAAATGGGCAAGGAGGATACTTTCTCCATCATTAAGACATTCCTGAATGCGGCTCGCTCCACGCAGCGGGTGTGGGGAGAGGTTATCTCAGACCCTACCTGGACTGATATCGGAACCCCGGAACAACTGGAAGCGCTTCGGCACCGCATTGCAAGAAGCAACGATACTGAGGTGTGATGAGAGCCATGTATTTCAAGCGTTGCTTTGCGACCGCCCTTGTAACATGTGCAAGCAGTCTGTGCTTTGCCGATCCCTCACCACCCCCCTACTCGACTTCACCCTCCATCGTGGCGGAGCCCCTGGACGTCGCCCTTACAAGCACCCTCGTAGAGTTTCTCAAGCGTCCGATCAAGAGCCAAACTCAAACAGCGCTCGGTGCTTCGTTTTGCAGACCTGTAGTCACTCGACCAACTCCACAAGCTCATGACATCAAGGTGGCACTTGCACTGGTAGAGTCAGAGGTTGTCCCGACCCTCTCCTTCACTAAACCTGCTGAGGGAGATAAAAAGCCTGTCACTATCAACTACTCCGTTGAATTTGGGCTCGATGCAGTAAAGCTTAGTTCATCGCGTCCTCGCTATCCAAGCCAGGCAGCCGGGCTACAGGTTGCCTACCCCCACGACACGACACGCTCCATATGGTTCGAGGGTAAAGATGAGGCAAGCTTACTCTTTCTCGTCCCGCCGGTTAGAGATTGCAACATTCAGTTCGTTGTCGCATGCCCACGCACTTACTCCATTTCACGATCCCTGGACGAATCAAAGCTCTCCTTAGCGGGTGTACGGTATCTTGTCTCCGCTAAAGCTGACGGACTTTTTAAAGTACCAGAGGGAGAGGTGGGCAAAATTTTTGCTGCTGGGCTCGCTTCATCTCGCATTAAGCTCCCCTCAACGTGGTCTGCTGAAAACGTCAGCACTGAAACACCTTCAACGTCTTTTAAGATTCAAATGCCCCTCGATGTGCTGAGTTCTGGGGATTCCTTTACTCCCGCCTCGTTGCCCATGGTGGACGCAATAGAAGCGAGACTGGAGTTTGGCTCACCCTCGACGGTGAAACGAGTCATTCGCTCACGCGCGACGATTGAGCTATCAAACTTCATGCTTGACCGAACTCAGCCGATACGAATTGAGCGATCTGAGGCCACACTCAACCAAGGCTCGTGTATTGTCATAAGTCGTCGCAAGGAGTCTCATTACTAGAGTCCCTCCTAACCACCTCGTTTCCTTATTGTGGCTAGGGTGCGGTGTCAGTACAATTTTGCAGCCGACAAAGATACGATCTTGCTTCAAACGGTTCGATCTGATGCCAATGAGGTCGCTCTCGACTCTTCGCAACCAACCTCGTGTTCAGTAGTATCCCCGCATGGATCCTTCGCCTCAACCAAATCAGAGCGGCGCTGCAAGCCCCCACATTCAGTACCAGAATCCGATTCCTGTGGCGGTCGCGATAGTTCCAGTCTACGCCATGAACCCAGCCACAGGACAGAGGCAGCTCGGACTGTTGGCGATCGAGCGCGGCATCCCCCCTCAAGAGGGATCTCTCGCTCTACCCGGCGGTTACCTTGAGTACGAGGATTGGCGAGCAGGGCTCCTGAGAGAATTGCACGAGGAGACCGGAGTTCGGTTGGATGATGCGCAAATGGTGACCCTTCAGGGAGCCTACTCGATCGATAGCAATCGAAAAATTGTGCTCTTTGGGTCTGTCCCTCCGATCGATGAGAGTCAGCTCGCTAACTTTGTGAGCAACTCAGAGTGTCCGCGGTTTCAAATATTATTCGAAGCACAAGAGCTCGCCTTTCAAACCCACTCTCTCATGGCGCGGCGATTCTTTGAGAGTGTCAGAGATGAGAGCTGCGGTTGGCTTAACGCTCCCGCACTACCTGCGGGGTTTCGAGGAGATATTCGGTAACACACCACCGAGGAGCTTTGCAGCTACCTCAACAGCGCGATCAGGGGAAAGGTACTCTCGCGCCTGAAGCCCCTGCGGACCAGGCTCACTGTTATCAACGAGACACTCAAGTTCACACCCTTCTAGCTTATCCTTGTGTATGATCGTTGGCAGCTCCCCGAGGGAGGACAGCGCACGTT
>JALRCK010000222.1 GCA_023262305.1 Deltaproteobacteria bacterium | reverse complement strand
CTCCTGAGGAATGACCACTATACGATAACATGCGCACGCATTCCAGGCATTTGTGTGTCCTCGGGATCCTCATCACCGCCGGGAGTTGTTGCCTCCTGGCGGGAGGGGGCGGGAATTTCGGAATTCACCTCTGAATACACGTCGCTTGAAAATGGGGGCAAAAGCCCTCTATCCTTGTTCGCAGTATGAGAACGCCAGCAACCCTTCTAAGCCTATCGCTTAAAGGGCTCCTTAGTGAGCCCCGTGGGGTTGCTTGGTCTTTCGCCTCTAACCGCTCGTAAGAGCATCAGAGAGCCTCGAGAAGCCAGTAGCCCGAGCGAGGGCGTGGTTGTTTCGAGGGATTTCATCACTCTCTTTCACCTCCCTTCCTTACATCCGCTCTCACGAGAGGACCGCTACACAAAAGCCACATCGAGGTTCCGCTGTGCGCGACGAGCTCGCCTCGCCGAGAAGGTAGTTCTGCCTTCTCGGCGGGCGTGGTGGCGAATGGATGCATGAGACAGAAAAGACATGAGGGAGTTACTATGAGTTCAGCCGCAAAGATGATGAGAGTAGAAGAGGGTGCCGTGATAGATTCAGCTCCTCCACGGGGCAAATATGTCGCGTACGAGGATCGCTTCCACGTCGACCTTCCAGACCGAACGTGGCCAAATCAACGAATACGCAAGGCCCCTGTGTGGTGCAGCGTAGATCTCCGGGATGGTAATCAATCCATTCCAAGTCCGATGACTGTTGAGCAGAAGATCACGTTTTTTAAACTGCTCACCTCGATCGGCTTCAAAGAGATTGAGATCGGCTACCCAGCAGCATCGCTGGCCGAGAGGCAGTTCACGCGAGCTTTACTTGAGCAAGGATTGATTCCGGATGACGTTACACCCCAAGTTTTGATAGCGGCACGAGAGGATCTTATTCGAGAGACCTTCGAATGTATCAAGGGGATGCCTCGAGCGATCATTCACATCTACACGCCGACCTCGGTTGCTCAACGGGAACAGGTCTTTAAGATGACCCCTGAGGAGGTTATCGCGAGCGCGGTTCGTGCGACGAGGGTTGTTCGAGAGCTCGTTGATATGTCGGATATCGATGTGACGTTTCAGTTCTCTCCCGAGAGCTTCACGGGAACAGAGCGGGAGTTCTCTCGTGATATTTGTAACGCAGTGATCAATGAGTGGAATCCTCGACCAGACGAGAAGATTATCATAAATCTTCCCTCGACGGTTGAGCACTCAATGCCTAATCGGTTCGCTGATCTTATCGAATGGATGAGCCGTTCGTTGGACCGTCGAGAGAGCGTTACGCTCAGTGTCCATCCCCACAACGATCGGGGCACCGGGATAGCATCATCTGAGTTGGCACTCCTGGCGGGAGCCGATCGAGTTGAAGGAACTCTTTTCGGTAACGGCGAGCGGGCAGGAAATGTTGACTTGGTGATCCTGGCCCTGAATATGTATGGGCAAGGAATTGATCCCCGATTGTGCTTTCGTGACCTTCCTCGTGTGCGAGAGGTGTATGAGAGCTGTTTTGGTCTGAGAGTGCCGGAGCGACATCCGTATGCTGGCGACCTGGCTGTCGTAGCTTTCTCTGGCACCCATCAAGCTGCAATCCGAAAGGGAATAGAGCACCGAGAGCGTGTAGGGAGCACAAACTGGGATATTCCGTACATTCCGGTGGACTTCAAAGATTTTGGCAGGAACTACACGCCGATCATGGTAAACGCGCAGTCAGGAAAGAACGGCGCGGCTTTTATTTTGGATAGAGAGTTCGGATGTCGAATGCCTCCCCAGATGGAGCCGGTGTTTGCGCAGGAGGTGCAGGCATGGTGTGACGCTCACGGTGTCGTCATGCCTCCCGAGAAGTTGTGGGAGGTGTTTGAGTCTGCCTTCGTTCGACCGAAGGAAACTTTCGCTCTGCGGAGCTTCACCGCGCGTGAGGTTGGCGATCAGATAAGAGCGACTCTTGAGCTGATGGTAGAGGGTGTTCGTGTGGTTACCATCCACGGGTTTGGGAACGGACCGATCGATGCTACCACAAAAGCCTTTCAGGGCATTGGGCGATATGTATCGGTCAAGCACTTCAGTGAGCACTCAAGAGGTGAGGGATCCGACGCCGAGGCTATCGCATACCTCCAATTGGAAAGAGATGGCGTCTCCACCTTTGGAGTGGGGATCGACGCAAACATTCAGATGGCGAGCATTCATGCGTTGATAGCGGGTGTCAATCGTTTGGAGACCGGTCCAGGGTGATTCCGCCACGAACAGCCGATGAGGATGGCTACCATTCACGGGTAACGGGATAGTTTTTCGAGCACCGTTATAACGTGCTGGGTACCGTGCGATACGTTCGGCGTGGTAGCATCCCCATCGTGGCATTCGTAACTCAACTTAAAGCATGGTGCGCAGAGCTTCCAATTCCTTCCCGAGTGAGACAGGGACGGATCTTGTGTGGGCTCCTGATGCTTGCTACGGCGTTGCTTGCATTCCGGTCGATAGATGACCTCGACTATGGGATTCACATCGGCACAGGTCGGTGGATTCTCAAGAACGGCAAGGTGCCCACGACGGACCCCTTTACCTGGTCTATCCCAGAGCACCTCTATGTGGCGTATCACTGGGGCTTTCAAGTTGTCGCGGCCTTTCTCTATGAGAAATGTGGGCACTTAGGTCCGGTGCTGTTGCGGTTTGGGGTCATTCTCATTACTGCGCTTGCTCTTGTGAAGAGTCTCGTCATTCGGAATGTTGATCTGGTGATTGCCGGATTGTGCGGGCTCCTCGCCCTTGTGGCAGGGGAGCTAAGGTTTGCCGTGCGACCTGAGATCTTCACCTACCTCTTTTTAGCTCTCACGCTGATGATCGTCGATCGTTGGAGAGTAGGCAACGAACGCGCGCTTCTGTGGCTTCCGTGCATCTTTATGGGGTGGGTTAATACTCACATCTATATCCTCGGATTGGTGCTTCTCGCAGCACAGCTTTTGGAGCAGGTGTTTCTTAAGAGGATCGATCGGAAGTTCCTCGTCATAGTTGCACTCTCATGCGTCGCTCTTTTTATCAATCCATACGGGGTTGATGCCGTCATGGAGCCGATTCGCCTATTCACTCGAATGAACAAAGACAACCTCTTTGCTCAGCATATTACGGAGCTCGCCTCGCCACTTGCGATTGAAGGGAATTCGCGACGAGGTATCATCACTACGCAATTCTTCGCTTGGGCTATCCTCTTAGTATTGGCTGTTCCTGCCTCTGTCGCCCTGTATCGCGCTAAACGTGTGGCAGACCTTATCGTCCTTGCCCTCTTCGCAGGGCTCTCACTCATCGCGGTGAGAAACATCACCCTCTTTGTAGTTGTCGCTGTCCCGATAGTGACGCACGGGCTTTCGCTCTTCGCAGCCACCCACTCGATTCGGTGGGAGGACACTCGCCGAGTGGTCTTTCATGTCGTGGTTGCCGCTTCTGTGATGCTCAGCTTTCGGGTGTGGACAGGAGCTTGGTACGCTATGCAGCGCCGACCGGTGCACATGACTGCAACAATTGAGCGATCTAGTTTGGCGCTCGATGCCGCTGAATTCATCGAGCGCGTTGATCTCAAGGGGAAGGGCTTCAATAATTTCAACGTTGGGGGCTCCCTGATTCTCGGAGCACCGAGCCACCCGATTTACATCGACGGTCGAAACGAGGTGACCGGTGAGGATTTCTTTCGAAGCTACCTTGAGATCTTACAGCCCGCGCGGTTTGACACGTTCTTGCAGAGCTTCAACATCGAGTACGTAGTGTTAAGTCATTCAAATATGATGCACCTCGTTCGCCACCTCCTCGCGGGGGATAAGTGGTCGGTTGTGTATTATGATTCTGTGGCTGTGGTCTTTGTTCGCAAGGATGGTCCGAACGGCTACCTACCACTCGCAGCTCTTCCTGCGCCAATACGGGGAGAGGAGGAGCGCTGGGCATACCTGAAGGAGATAGAGATCAAGCCGAGCTATGTAGACTCATTTTCTCGCTGGCTCCTCGGAGGGGAGGAGCTTCCCCTTGAAAAGGAGCAGATCGGCGTGTTTTTGTTGACAGCCGGAAGGTGGGCTGAAGCTGAGCGCCCGCTCCTTGAGGGGGCTATGGAGGCGCCGAACTTTTGGGAAACCGAAAATAACCTTGGCTCCCTCTATATGCGCCTTAAGGAGTGGGAGATCACATGCTTGGTGTATCGGGCCGTGTTGATGCTCAATCCCTCGGATGTCCTCGCGCGTGAAAGGTTGGCGATGAGCTGGTACCGTTTCAAGAAAGAGGCGATGGAGAAGCAGACATGAGCGCAAGTCGCAAGCAGCGCCGAAGAGATCAACGAGAGGCCGCGTCAGCCGAGTTCCCCGAACGGTTGTGGTCTCCACTATTTGATCGGCAATCATGCCTCCTCTTTGTTCCAGCTTGGGTCTTCCTGATCATTTCGCTGGACTACATCTGGATCACAGAAGATGCGTTTATCACCTTTCAGAGCATAGAAAATTTCTGGCAAGGTTTCGGGCCCAATTTCAATCGAGGGCTTCGTGTTGAAAGTTTTTCACACCCCCTTTGGTTTATCATGTTGAGCGTGCTTCGCGTATTCGGCGCCGAGATGGTGCCTGTGTGTGCCGCGGTAGTGGGTATTGCCCTGAGTGTGAGTGGAGTTTTCTTCGCGATCGAAGCGGCCCGTAAACGGTGGGGCGATTCCACCGGTCTTTTCCCTCTCGGGGCGCTCCTTATTGCGGTTCTGCCGCCGTTTTGGCAGTTCTCGTCATCTGGGCTTGAGACGGGTTTAACGTTCTTCTGGATCGGTCTTGTATCGTGGGGATTTGGAGAGATGCTTGCCTATCCATCAAGGTGGGAGCGGCGGGTGTACGCTATTCTTGGCTTGGCGCCAGTTATCCGCCCTGACCTCGCAGTGCTTGCTCTCCC
>JALRCK010000221.1 GCA_023262305.1 Deltaproteobacteria bacterium | reverse complement strand
TTGCCCAGCCGGTCTCGGAGTTTAAGCCAGTTTTCAGAGATAGCCTCCTGTTGATAGACGTAGTTTGCCTGCCAAACCGGGCGCTGACTGGACGGCAGGTAGACCCACATCCGGAAAGCAACGCGTGCCGGCGTTCCACCAACGGAGGAGCCTTTCAAGTCCTCCAGTGTAACTATTTCAGTCTTCAAGATACTGTCGTCCTTGGAGCCCCTACCGCCTTCAACGACCTTCATAGAGAGGGTTTCACCCGCCACCTCACGCAGGACCATCAGAAGAGAATCCTCGGATGCACTTGACTGGTTAGCGCCGCGAAAGATGGGCTTTTCAAGTCTTACCGCACTTACAGAGAGGAGTAGCTTCGGATCGGCGACCTGCACCGACAGCGGGGACACCACAATGCTTCGCCCCGCGGTGCCGGAGACTTGGCGCGTTCCGGAGGAACCACACGCCATGCAACAACTTATCAGCGTTAGGTAACAAATCGCTCTCAGGACTCTCTCTGTAATCATACCGACGACCCTTTCCGATCCAACAACGAGAGAATCCTTACATGCGACCGTACCCAGGTCCATAGCGATTAAGCGCGGGACGTCGAGAAAAAACGACCCAAAAGTCAAGCTATTCGGACTCATTTTGAGCAGAATCCTTTGCTCGCCGCGGATAATCATAAGCGGCAGGGAATAGGCTGTTTATTGGGGCTTACCTGCGCAATATCATGGATTCAGGCGGGCGTCTTGGGTGACTACCACAACGACGAGGATCCCTCTTGATCTCAAGCAGCGAAAGGTTTTAGGCTCCCCCACATATCAAACAAAACAGAACATGAGCTCGCTCACCTACGACGCGGCTCTTTAGATGGAAATGATGTACATATGACCACCAAAGCTACGGAAAAAATCATTGAGGCACTCACTCAGCTTGTTGAGGGTTTCGCTGAGCTTCAGGAGAAGCTCGAGGAGGACTACGATCCAGAGGTTGCCGCCGAGTCGGATGACGATGACACCGATAGCGAGGAGGAGGAGTCCGCCACTGGGATAGAGGAGGCCATCGTAACCGAGATTAAGGCCGCCGTTGAATCTGTCATAGAGAACGAGGACTGCGCGCCAGAGGATCTCGCATCGATCGTATCAGCTCTGACCGATGCCCTCGAAGAGATCGACCCCGAGGTATTCAGCCACGGCGAGGCTGAAGAAGAGGAAGAGGAGGAAGAAGAGGAGTACGAGGACATCGACGAGGATTTCGACGAAGACTACGACGACGAAGACGAGGATGAGGACGAAGACGACGAAGATGAGGATGAAGAGGAAGACGAAGAGGATGAAGACGAGGACGAGGATGACGACGACTAGCCTCAGCCACTAACGCCTCGGGCTCTACCGCCCTAGAACCCTTTCGGTGAAGACCCTTTTCGGCAAAAAACTAGTTCGGGTCGGGTAGGTGCAAAAAAGCCGGCAGCGAGAGCTGTCGGCTTTTTTTGTGTACCTGACCTCATCAACTCAATGTCGAGGGAGACCCAGGTGCATACAGGCACAAAGGTGACCCAATCCAGCACCAGATAAAAAACTGGAGCACCTAGGAGGCGAGAACGTCTACTCCGGCAACAACCGATACTCAGACCAATCAGTCATCGGATATTGTGACAATGCTCGCTGAATATCAGAGCGAGATACACTGCGCACACGTGAAATAATATCCGAAAGAGGTGTGATGGTCTTCCGGTATGTCCACTCCATCCCAAGAGACATAAGCCGCCCCATGGGGAGCTCTCCGTCCAAGACAATACGTGAAACAATCTTTGCCTTTGCTCGCTCAAGGTCCGCATCGCTAAAATCAAGTGGAGAGGAAACAATACTTCGAGCCGTCTTCACAACATCATCAAGCTTGGAGGGGGTGGTGCTTACATAGACCATGAGACACCCTGTGCCGTCGCGCTCATCGCTATCCACGCTTGCTGAATCTGCGAGCCCTTTGTCGATAAGTTCCCAGTACATCTTCGAACCAGATGAATCTCCTAAAATGTTCGACAGAATTGAGAGCGCATACCGCTCATCGTCTTGCGCACCCGGTCCCTGGGCTAGTAACACCGCATGGGAATGACTGAGTGTCTTGCGGCGATACTCCTTATAGGTCGATGACCCATGATGCCGCGGAACATCACGAGTGACGGGAAAATTCTCCCACGAACCACATAGCTTCTGCGCGTCAGCCACAAACTCATCGAGTGAAAAATTACCTGAACCAACCAACACCATGTTAGACGGTGAGTAACGCCGGTCAAAATAAGCCTTCATCTCATCGCGCGTGACTGCTGAGATAGACTCGTCACTACCAAGAACAGAATTCCCTGCCGGATGAGCCCCGAAGTAATCCTTGAACGCCCGCTCAAAAAGATAGAAGTGTGGGCGATCCCTGTAGAGAGCGATCTCCTCAAGGATCACCTTTTTCTCCATCGAAAACTCCTCTGGATCCAACGCGGGTCGCATCATGTCCGAGAGCAACTCCTGCATCGCTTTAAACTTCTCTGGAATGACCGTGGCGTAGTAGACCGTATTCTCCTCGGATGTAAAGGCATTAGCCTGGGCGCCTAAATTTCCAAGCTCTAGGTTGATATCCAACGCCGAACGAGTTGGGGTGCCCTTGAACATCATATGCTCTAGGAAGTGCGATACGCCGGACTCTCGATCACTCTCATCTCGCGCCCCTGTGCGTACAAAAAATCCGATCCCTGCACTGACATTCGCAGGATTGCTCTCTGCAAGAATCGTTAATCCGTTGGGGAGAACTTCCTTATGCACCTTGTGAGCCATACACCTATCCTATCAAACCAGTAGGCACGGAGAGCTTGTGCTTTCCGAGCGTCAATACCGAGCACGGGCTAAAGGGGAATCGTGAGAGGAATTCATCAACACTCGCAACGGTAACCTTATCGATCTCAGCGTTAATCTCTGACAGCGGGCGAATTCGACCCAACAACCACCAATCTTGTGCGTTGGAACCGGCACGGGCCCCCGGAGACTCCTCGCCCATAATCAGGGAGGCCTTGAGGTTTGTTCTCGCCCGGTCGAGCTCTTCTGCAGAGATCGTGCTCTTCAACCCATTCAGCTCACGAAGAAGAACATCAAGGCTCTCCTGTGCTCGCTCCGGCGTGGTTCCCACATATGCGGTGACGGTTCCATACGAGGTGGTAGATCCGTGCCGAGCGTAAACGGAGTAACACAGCCCCCTCTTCTCGCGTACCTCGACGAAAAGCCTTCCGAACATCGAAGCCCCAAGGATGCTCACCGCAAGCTTGCCGGAGTAGTACCCCTCTTGGTTGAAGAGAACAGACGGCGCCGCTAGAACGATCTGCATTTGAGACGAATCAAAATCGATGTGGAAGTACTCGTTCTTTGGAAGAGCGCCAAAGGCGGGAATCGAAACTTCCTCCCCCTCCCAATCGCCAAATAGTCGCTCAACCCTTTGGATGACATCAGCGGCCGTAACCTTGCCTGCCACCGAGAGGATCGCTTTACGCGGACTAAACATACGCTTCCACAGCGATTGGATGGTCTCACGATCTGTTTTCTTGATACCATCAGCCTCACCGAGTGACGGTCGGTTGTAGGGAGCTGGGTAGTACCGTCGCGAGAGCTCCACCATACACCTTCGAGCAGGATTGTCGCTCAAGGAGTCGATGTCTTGGAGGAGAACGCTCTGAATATTGGGGATCTCCTCCTCGGGGAGGTGCGGCTCACGAACCATCCAAGAGAGAAGCTCTAGAGCCCTCGGGAGAGAGTCGCTGACCAGCGATCCACTCATCGCATACCGATCGCTTCCAACCCCCTCTCCATGACGGATCCCAAGGTCATCAAACGCATCCGAAAGCTGCCGTGAGTTCAAAGGACCAGCACCACGACCTATGAGCTCTCCGAGGATAAGGCCGGCTCCGATGCGATCAGCAGGGTCACAGATGAAACCACCCGGGAGCATCAGGTCATACGATGCCGACTCGACATGCGACATCTCTTCGACAAGTATTGTCAGTCCGTTTTTCAGTTGGTGGCTTGTTATCATTATCGCCTTACGTATTTCGAATTAAATCTACCAGAGTCAGGTCCTTTGGCTCCTGGGAGCCGGAGAAACCTGCATACATCCGCGCAAGTTCCGGTCCTAAGAACATTCCAGACCTCTTCTTAAAGATGGCATCACGCACATCCGCTACCGTTATCGTCTCAGGGGATTTCATAAGGAGAAGTGGCATATCTCGCCCTTCTCCCCGCATGATCATGCCACTCTGTTCTAAGGCATCGAGGCTTGACTTCAAAACCACCGAGCTGCATCCTATCTCCTCGGCTATCTCAAGCTCATTAGGAACCTTCTCGCCGCGCTGAAAGGCTCTCATGATCAGAACGAGCGACTGAATAGCTAAGATCATCGCTCCATCTCCTACACCCATCAACGACCGCTTCCATAGGGTTCCCGATCGGGGAAGGTGTTGGGCTTGATATGAAACCTCCGCTCCGAAGAGAACGATCGACCACGATATGTAGAGCCAGAAGAGAAATATCGGAATGGCAGCAAAAGCAACATAGACCTCGTTGTAGCTTGCGAATTGAACGACGTACACGGCAAACCAATGCTTAGCAGCACCAAACAGGAGGGCCGCCATCGACGCTCCGAAGCATGCGGGGACCAGTTTCACTGGAGCCTTGGGCACAAGGTAGTACAGAGCGCCAAATGCAATCAGGTCGATGACGAACGGGAGGATGTCCTCATACACACGGTTGATCGTGTCGAACGTAGCGAAGAATGAGTCAGACTTAATCTTCGTGTAGTACCCAGACACGGCAAAGAACGGGATAAGAACAATAATAGCGCAAAAAATAGCCAGGCGATCAGTGAGGGGGCGCGGCTCGTACACCTGCCAAACCTGGTTT
>JALRCK010000220.1 GCA_023262305.1 Deltaproteobacteria bacterium | reverse complement strand
GTTGGGTGTCGTTCATGTGCAGACGCTCAGCACTACGAGGATCAACCCTTCGCAATTCCGCGTACTGCTCCTCTCGCGAGAGCTTTGCGACCTCTGCCCGCACCTCGGGAGGGGTCGATGGAACGTTTGCTATTCCGTGCAAGAGGATCGTGAGGTACATCCCCGAGCCACCGACAAGCACCGGGAGTTTTCCGCGTGAAGAGATCTCGCGAATTGTCACAAGCGCTCGTTCACGAAACTCGCCGGCGTTCATCGAGTGCGATGGAGGAACGATGTCGAGAAGGTGGTGGGGAACACCCTCACGCTCAGCGAGCGTTGCCTTGGCCGAGCCGATATCAGCACCCGTATACACTTGAACTGAATCGATATTTACGACTTCACCGTTAAGCGATTTCGAGAGAGAGATACCGAGAGCTGTCTTGCCTGATGCGGTGGGACCACACACCGCGAGCGCTCGCAGAGGGGCATTCATTAGCGATCCCTTCCGAACCACCGCTCCACAGCATCACGCGGGAATTCTGCCACGACGGGGCGTCCGTGAGGACACGCTCCAGCTGTCTCAGCTTCATCGAGTTGCTGCAAGAGCGCGTACGCTTCGGCGCGGTTGACGATGTCCCCGCCCCTGACACTAGCGTGACACGCAAGTCGAGCAGTGAGGTGATCGATTCGCTCCTCAAGTCGTTCGCGCCATCCCGCGACTACCGGCTCGGCGGCGATATCCTTGATCACTCCGACACAGTCGAGGTGCGAGAGCACACCTGGCACACCCTGTACCTCGATCGTATCGGCATCAACTTGGTTGACCTCAAAGGCGAGCTCACGCAACGCTTCACTCTGCTCAACTAACCCCTCAACCTGTTCCGGGGTGAGCCGCACTCGCTCGGGTAACAAAAGCTTCTGCACCGTGAGGGCACGTTTCGACCGAGCGGATCGGATCTTGTTGTAGTTCACCCGTTCGTGCGCGGCGTGCATGTCCACGACAACCAACCGATTGTCGATCTCGCATACCAGGTAACACCCGAGGAGCTGTCCGATATAGCGGAGATCCTGAAACCTAAAATCTCGGTTCGCGACGGCCTGAGATTTTTCATGATAGGCAACGGGAGGTGGCGACTCGACGAAGAAGGATGGTTGATAGCTCTGCGGGGCCACTTGGGTAGCGAGATTCGAGACGGGAGCTACGATCGGCTCGATAGCTACTCTGGGTTGCTGCGCTGGGATCGGCCACTCAAATCGTGAGGGCGCGGCAACGGTGTTGGAACCCGTTGATGAAGCAGCGAGAGTTGGCGATGCGACCAATGGCGGACCAGCCTCTACTACGGGTGCCGCCGCAACAACTTGAGTCAGCGGGCGCTTAATCGAGCGAACACCGGCAAGAACCGCTCCGCGCACAACTGCGAATACCTGATCGGGATGTCGAAACCGAACTTCACTCTTTTGTGGATGAACATTCACATCGACGTACTCTGCGGGCATCGTAATCGAGAGGTATCCTATCGGAAACTCTCGATCTTTAAGCATCGAATCGTACCCCTCTCGCGCTGCTCGCAACACGATCTTATCCGTGATGAGCCTCCCGTTGATCAGGATCACAAAACCGGAGGAATCGGAGAGTGCCTGACCCGGATGCCCGATCATACCCTCAACCCTGACTCCTCCCTCGCGGAGCGAGATCGCCGTTAAGTCACCAGGGAAAACGTTAGAGCCCCGCGCAGCGATAGAATCTACGATCGGCAGATTGAGGATCTCGTCACCATCCGACACGAGCCGATACCGAACATTCGGTCGGGAGAGAGATGAGTGCGCCACCCAACTTCGAATTTTTGCCACCTCTGAACGGGGCGACTTGAGAAATTTCCGTCGCGCTGGGGTGTTAAAGAAGAGGTGCTCGACCTCTATCTCTGTTCCCTCGTTCCACGCGACCGACTCAACGTTAACGAGCTTTCCGCCTCGAAAAGTCACGGCGGTGCCGATGCTCCCCTCGCGCGAGCGAGTGGTGAGCTTAATCTTTGAAACCGCCGCGATCGACGCAAGCGCTTCACCACGAAATCCCATCGTCACTAATGTATTGAGGTCCTCAATCATCGAGACCTTCGAGGTAGCGTGTCGCTCAAACGCAAGGAGAGCCTCATCGCGGGTCATGCCACATCCGTTGTCACGCACACGGATGCGGGAGTGCCCTCCCCCTTCAAGCGCTATGAACACATCCGTTGCGCCCGAGTCTACGGCGTTATCAACGAGCTCGCGAACAACTGATGCGGGACGTTCAACGACCTCGCCAGCCGCGATCTGGTTAATCACTACGTCGGGTAAGACTTTAATCTTCATTCCCACCTCGGAATCACCTTAACCTCGCGCTCCTTTCCGTACACCCCGCCCCTGCGAAGCGTGAAGGTGAGGCTCTTCTCCCGATCAGACTTTCGAATCGAATCCTCGACCTCGTCTCGGTTTTTGACCCGATTTCCGTTCACCTTATAGATCAGATCAGCGGTCTCGATATCCTCTCGGTAGCCCCGCACAAACGCGTTCCCAGGCACCGGGCGCTCGATCGGAGCGATCCCAGCACTTGCAGCAGCCCCTTCCCGCGCGGTTCGGAGCACCATCGGCCCCTGGTCGGTGTCAACGAGCTGCCATCCCATGCGGGGACGACTTACCTTGCCGCTTGCAAGGAGCTCAGGAAGGGTGCGACGGATGTTGTTGATCGGCACCGCAAAGCCGATACCAGCTGAAGAACCGGACTGGCTTAAGATCGCCGTGTTGATGCCGATCAGACGACCATCGCTATCCAACAGAGGCCCTCCAGAGTTTCCAGGATTGATCGCTGCGTCGGTTTGAATCAGATCCCGCAGAGGAGTGCCACTCCCCGTTTTCATCGTGCGATCGAGAGATGAGACGATCCCGGAGGTAAGGCTTCGATAGAGACCGAAGGGATTTCCGATAGCAAATACCCTCTGACCGACCTCTAGTCGTGAGGAGTCCCCGAAGGGAGCTGCCACCACCTCTCCAACCTTGTCAGAGAATTTAAGGACCGCGATGTCGTTCTCCTGATCGTATCCAACGAGGGTCGCCTTACTGCTCTCGCCCGACGCCAACATGATCTCGACACTTCCACCCGACTGCAACGCAGCCTGAACCACGTGCAGGTTGGTAACGACCAAGCGCCTCTCAGCGTCGATGATCGTTCCGCTTCCGGTACCTTCTTGCGGTTTGATGTCATCAAACAGCATGAAGGGATCAACGACATAACTTCGGGTCGTGATGAAGACAACGGATCGATTCACCCGTTTGTAGAGATCGATAGTTTTCTGCTCCTCAGGGGTTCGAGAAGGTAAGCCGATCGCTTGAGCAGAGGCGTCATTCACCTGAGTTGCAAACCCAAACGCCCAGAGCGAAACCACGACGAGCGCGAGCCTCACTTCACGCAAGCTCATGCATCCTCCCTCTCGGACTCAGCATCGCCGGGTCCCGAGAGCGTTCGAACACGCTCCACCTTAATCACACCCGGCACCATCTCAATTGCGCGCTTAATCTTCTGAAGCTGTTGCGCGTCAGCAATAGTGAGCTCAAAGCTGATGACCGCTTTTCCTCGCTCCGTCTTGATTTGAGCGCTCGCGATATTCACACCTAACGAGGTGATCGACTGGGTAACGTGCGCGAGAAGCCCGAGTTGATCCTGTGAGTGCACTGTAATGCGCACTCGACGGGGCGCCCGCACACCCGTATCCCACTCGACATCGATCTGCCGCAACACATCGCTGCTCAGCACGAATGGGCATTCCGCGTTATGTACGGTAACGCCACGACCACGCGTAATGAATCCCACGATGCGATCTCCGGGAAGCGGCTCACAGCACTTGGCGAAACGAACGAGAATATCATCCAAGCCGGAGACCCGAACTCCAACACGATCGCGGCTTACAGCAGCAGCGCGCTGGAAGATACGCTGCAAGGGCGAAGGCTTCGACTCAAGCTTCTCAACGACTGAGGTATCCTCGGGAAGGAGCCTGGCGATGACTTTGGCTGAGCTTATCTTTCCGTAACCAATTCCCGCAAAGAGATCCCCAACGGTTTTTAATCCCATGTCCTCAGCGACCTTACCGAGGTTTCCGTCCTTCTCAAGTTTTTTAAGGCTCAACTTAACCTTGCGTAGATCCTTTGAGAGCAGGTCCATTCCAAGCGCAAGCGACCGAGCGTGCTCTTCGGCTTTGAGGAATGCGCGGATGCGTTGCTTCGCCTTTGAGGTCTTAACAAACCGCAGCCAATCCTTGCTCGGAACATGGGTTTTGGAGGTAATCACCTCGACGGTGTCTCCATTTGAGAGTGTATGGTCGAGCGGCACCATTTGCCCGTTTACGCGACAGCCAACCGTGCGATGCCCTACATCGGTATGAACGGCATAGGCGAAATCAACGGGAGTCGCACCGTAGGCGAGCCGGATCAGGTCTCCGCGTGGAGTGAAGATGAACACCTCCTCTGGATAGAGCTCACCTTTGACAGACTGAAGGAACTCATCGGGATTCTTCAGGTACTGCTGCGTCTCAACGAGCTCCTTCACCCACTGAAGATCAAACGTTGGGGCTCCGTCGCCCTCTTTGTAGCGCCAGTGCGCCGCGATTCCTTCCTCTGCGATACGGTGCATCTCAGGTGTGCGGATCTGGATCTCTATGCGCTGCCCTTCTGGACCGATCACGGAGGTGTGAAGCGATTGATACATGTTCGGCTTCGGCATCGCGATATAATCCTTGAAACGTCCCGGCATCGGTTTATATTGCGTATGAATGATTCCGAGAACAGCGTAACAGTCCTTGATTGAATCGACGATGATGCGCACAGCCATCAAGTCATAAATTTCGCTGAACTCTTTTTTCGAGTTTTGCATCTTGTTATAAATGGAATAAATATGCTTCGGACGTCCATCGACTTCCGCT
>JALRCK010000021.1 GCA_023262305.1 Deltaproteobacteria bacterium | reverse complement strand
ACTACCAAAAATAAACGCAAGCCTATGTAGGTAAGAGACGGCAAAAAATCACATACTCTGTAGGATTTGCCCCTCTTTTTGTAATTGCTTTTTTGCGGCACAAGGCGTTCAAGACATAGCGACCTTAGAGGTTGTGCCTATCATAGCCTTGAAAGTGTGGTCATTTCAGGAAGCTAGCGTGAGGACAGAACCGCTGGTCACGTATCATTTATTCAGACTAGGAAAAACTCGTGTTTGGCGCGAAAAGCACCGTTTTGCGGGGATTTCGTAGAGATCTATGGAGGACTATTCACTCGATGTCACGAGCGTGGGTGCAAACTTCTCCTCGTCTGGCCAGATGGATTTGAATGCTATTTGTGCCTGTTGATCGGGGATCTCGTCGTCACTTGCTTGGAGGAGGAGGGAGTCCGGATAGCCGGGCACAATCTTGAGCACGTCGACACGTGAGCCGTTAATCGCAAAGATTAATCTCCATGCCCCGCATCCCATTTGGAGGTGGTCGTCTTGCCACTTACGGATACGGCGGGTGCGGTGAATCGTAGGGTCCCGTTGGAGAATCTCAGCCGCCCGCTCAAAAAAAGCGATGCCCCATTTCTCCCGTAGCCACTCAATCTGGGTGGTCGCTAACGCAGTGCATGTAACGGTGTAGGCAACGGGATCGAGGAGTTTCTGCTCAACATCGGTTACCCAACCCGAAGAGGCATCTGGAAAAGCATCCACGCCTGGGATGTATGGTTTGATGTCAAGAATTGGGGTGCCATCAACTAGATCGGTGTTACCCACGGTGATTGATAATTTTGAGACGCTGATGAGAGGAACCGCCGTTATGCCGATCGGATTAGGTCGGTGCGGAGAGCGAGTGGCGAACACTCCACGTCGGACCGCGTCGCCGCGTGGCGGAAGCACGAGAGGACGCCAGGTTGAGTTTCGGTGAAACCACCACACAAGCCAGATGCGATCAAATTGCTCAAGGTCTCGGAGAGCTACATCAAAACCGTGACCAGGAAAGAGCTCGATCACGCTCCGTTCGCTGTCTGAGTTGATGGGTTGATGCGGAGAGTCAAATTTAGTCCGCATGGTTGTTCGGATCACCCCGATTGGGCGTACGGAGAGGGAGAGTTGTTCGGGAGGTACCTTTACCATGGGTGTCTCGTGGGGCTTCACCTGCGATTTTGCCCTCAAAGCCTTGAGGAGCTCGTGCTCTTCGACGAGCATTGTGCCCGAGACACTATAGAAAGCGCCACGGTCTGTCGCAACCAAACTCGGGCGTTTGGCGGGCAGGGTTTCGACCCAAGCGACCAGTATGCCATCGTTTTCCGATGGGTTCGAGGTTGTCGAAGCCTCCTCGCTCAATTTTTCGGGGGTGATTTGCCTCATCCATAGAAAACAGGCTACGCTCGGTGCCCTATGACCATGGCTTTATCCCCAGCTTTCATCGCTTTTGGCGGCAATCTTGGAGAACCAGTGGCGACCCTTCGCCGTGCTCTTCCTATGCTGAATGGCGGCATTGGAGAGATCGTGAAACTTTCATCTCTCTATGAGACTCGAGCCCTTACGCTTAATGGCGCGACCCAACCGAATTACGTCAATGCGGTGATCGAGGTACGGTCTGAGAGGGATGCGGATACCATTTTGCGGGAACTACTTAAGATCGAAAGGCAACTGGGACGCGACCGGTCACCTGATAAGCGGTGGGAGCCTCGAACCATTGATCTTGACCTCCTTTTCGTCGGAGACACAGTTGTGAGTACGCCACCGCTCAGTCTTCCCCATCCCGAGATACCCAAGAGGGACTTTGTGGTTGATCCACTAGCCGAGATTGCGCCGGATTTTCTCCACCCCGTCATCGGGAAGAGTATGCGCCAACTCTCGGTGGAGCTCTCAGAGAGTGGGGTGGAGCGTTTTATCGTGCGGACCCTGCCGTTTGAATGGAGTTAGAGCGCGCGTTCAGCCTCGCTCATAGAATCCCATTCGTTCAATATTTGTCGTTGCATCAAGGTGTTGTGGACGCGCAGAAATGTTGGTGTTGAGGGACTAACCCTTCTCACTGCTGCAGCTCCTGCCTTGCAGGAGCGTAGATCTCGTTTTTGTGGAGGCTCCTCTTTAGCTGTCGTTAGGAATCCCTTTCGTGAGCAGCCGAGTAATAGTCCCCCGTTCGGGGCCGGAAGTTCATGAAATCGAGAGAGGACCTCCCACGATACGGCAGGGTCTTTGCTGATGAAGGCGCCCATGCCGGGATCGGCTATAAGTTTATCAGGTGAAACTCCCATAGTAGTGAGTTGTTGGATCGCGGTTGAGATCCAATCAGATATGCTTGAGAAAGCGATAGGGGTCTGCAACCCGCCTTCAAATACATGGGCCCCACGGTGTGCGTTGAACATGAAAATGTAGGAGACCCGATGACAGGCGACAAGGTTCACCATCTCTGCCGAGAGGGTGCCAGAGATATCGTTGATAAAGGTGGCACCGAATTCGATAGCGCGTCGCGCAACCTCAACGTGGTGCGTGTCAACTGAACATGGAATTTTTCCCCGCATCGCTCTGAGCACGGGGGCGATGCGCCGCCACTCCTCATCGACTCCCGAGCATGCGGATCCTGGCCGGGTAGAGTCCCCACCGATATCGAGAACATCAGCCCCCTGATCGATAAGTCGCAGCGCCCGGTCGCAGAGAGCCCCTGGCGAGAGATCCTCAGTGCCGTCGGAAAAGCTGTCGGGGGTGCAATTAAGGATGCCAACGATCGTGGTTGCCATGAGAGATATGTAGCATTGGGAGCCGCAGGGTGGCAAAAGGCGTGACCGCGGGGATGTCAGGGGGGCTTGTTCTTGGTTGCATATGGAGGACCCGAGCCCCCTCGGGCCGCGCTATGTGGCGACCTCTATGAGATTTCATCAAGGGGGCACGTATACTGACCCGGGGGTACCCGCGCCCTCCATGAAGGGACAAAGTGTTTTTAGCCGATACGAATCGCCCGCCTTTATCACCTAGCGTGGTTGATTCTGGTGCCATAGTCTCTTGAGGTATGGCAACAGAATACGATCTTACACCCGAGGAGCAGGCAATCGCGGATCGCTTTCATGAGCTTTACTATGACAAGCGGCTGGGTCCCGGTCACCACCGAATTTGGGAGCAGACGAAGTGGATGGGGTATCCCGTTCTGAAAACTCCGGCGGATCTGTGGAACTATCAGGAGATTCTTAACGAGGTAAAACCTGACCTTGTGATCGAGACGGGCACCTACGCGAGTGGAACCACGCTGTTCCTAGCTCACATCATGGATATCATAGGAAAAGGTGCGATCGTCTCGATTGATGTCCAGGAACTTTCCCTCCGAGCTCGCCATCCTCGCATTTCGTACCTCACCGGGTCGAGTGCGGATCCTACGGTGGCGGAGGTCGCGGCGCGGCATCGCGAAAAGGGCGCCGTGTGCATGGTAATTCTCGATGCAGATCACTCCAAGGAGCACGTTTCCAAAGAGCTGCAGCTCTTCTCGCCTCTTGTCACCGTCGGGAGCTATTTGATAGTGGAGGACTCGAATGTGAATGGGCATCCGGTGTATCCCTCATTTGGTCCTGGACCCTTTGAGGCGATCGAGGAGTTCCTTGCTAAGGACCAATCATTTGAGCCAGACAAATCTCGAGAGAAATTTCTTGTGAGTTGGAATCCACGAGGATACCTTCGCAAAATCCGATAGCTCAAGGAGAGACCACATGCGTCCGGTGGAGCAAACATTTCCTATCAGACTCATGGTTGGGGCGATCTTTATCTCGGAGGGGCTGCAGAAACTGCTCTATCCCGTAGAGCTAGGAAGTGGACGGTTCGCCAAGATAGGAATTCCTATACCTGAGTTCCTCGGACCATGTGTTGGCGTCACAGAGCTCCTGTGTGGCGCTCTGATCCTATGTGGATTGTTCATGCGATACTCCATCATTCCTCTCTCCGTAATCATGGTGGTTGCGATTGTCTCCACGAAAGTGCCGATTCTCCTTGGGCATGATGTGTTTGGATTCTCGTTAAAGCCGCTACCACGATACGGAGTGCTGAGCATGCTGCATGAGGCTCGCACCGATATGTGCCTCATGTGTGGACTGATCTATCTATGGCTGATCTCCCCGTCGAGGATGCCAAATCACGCCCGACAAGACGTCGTTAGTACGTTTAAGTACTGAATCGCCCGGAATGATATCGGAATGATATCAGGAACGAGGCTGTTCACCCTCGGATAAGAGCTATGGGTGAGGTAGTCTTGTGCTAGATACCATACTGGGTGGAAACACTATGCGAAGCTCTCTTCTACTAAGCCTGGTGGCGCTTTGTTTCGTCGGATGTGATGGCGGATTAGATTGCCCATGGGAGCGACCCTCGTGCTGTGACAACGTGCTCTTTGGTTGTGGTCCGTTTGACCTACCACAAGGCTGTTCATGCGGCGACTATTTCTCAAGATCCTTTCAAGGCATGCCTCTGCAGAAGAGCGCTTCGCGAGGCTCTATGACGCCCAACTCGATGGAGGGGACGTGGAGGGTCAGTCTACAAAAGAAGGGGAGCGGGTGTAGTTATCTTAGCAAGAGCACCACGGCGACCGTAATCGTTCGGGAGAGAAGGCAGCAGGTGCACCTCAAGATGCTTGGATTTGTCACCCTTCGCGGCAATCGGGTTGGAAAAAATGTGAAGCCGAGAGGGCAATTCAAGGTTCCCCTGCAGCGATGCACGGCCGATATTTCATCTGACATCAACCTCACGGGCGCGACAACTGGCACGGTGAATGGGACGCTTGCTGTTACATGCCAAAATCAGGCTCTATCCTGCTCCACTTCGTACAGTGGACAATTGAAAAAGATGTAACCCAACCATCCAAAGCAAAAGATGTTCGCAAAGATTTCAAACGCAGCCGCTTGTGTGACCCTCGCATCAGCCTTGATAGGGTGCCGTGAGGAGCGACTTGAATCAGAGGATGTGTCGGTGTTACCGGTTCCCACGGAGCAACACGTACGCACATCTTTGCGTGATGCGCTCAGCGCACCCGAGGGGGTGCGCGTGTATCTGTCGCGAGTAAAAATGGTGCCGGTCGCTTCGCCCGTCAACCGAAGTGAGGGCGCTCGCTACGAGGTAGTCGATCAGTCAGGGCAGCGTATGACCGGGATCCTCGTTGCGCCGCTCGATAGCTTCTTGTGGCAGCTTGCACCCTTTACGGGGGAGCGTGAGTATTCTGACTTCGGGGGTATCGTTCAGACACATGGGGGGCAGCGGGTGCTCTCGATATTTAAGCTGGCGAATTGAAATGGTCCTCTTCCGAGCAGTTAGCTCTCGGTTATTCTTTGTGCTTAGTATAAACTCATCCTCATGTCTCCAGGCTCAACCTTAACTCGCAAGACTTCGGGAGATGGTGGTCCCTCCGCTCCTCATCACTATGAGTGGGATTGTGTAGGCCGGGAGCTCGAAGATCGATTCGCCCGCGCGCCGATTCACCTGATCCCCGCGACCAATACACCAACAGTTGCCGATCTTGAGAGCCGATTTCCACATGCTCGGAGAATATTCGCTGTTGATTTTTATGTTAGTGGCGCCGAAAAAGGCGAGCTACTGTCGTGCCACTCTGGATACCAGATTGGAAAGAGGATCGTTAACATCGATCATCACGCCCCTGATGCGAAGTGGGAGCGGCATGTCTCCTCAGGAGTGCTCGCCTGCCAATGGGTTCGACAGCGGGGTGCGTTGAAGCCGGAGATCGGGGATGTCGTAGTCATCAATCATACTGACTGTGATAGCGTGCTCTCAGCAATGATTTTGACCGGGGTTGTCCCACCTCACGAACGATTTGAGCGGGCGGTGGTTGACGCCGACCACAAAGGAGCGCCGAACGAGTTGGCGGATATTCTGCAGGCGTGCTCAACGACTCGGGACCTGCCACTCCTTGTGGGGGCACTTTCGGCGTTTCTGAAAGGGGAACCTTATTCTCAACAGGTCAGAGAGCATCTGGAGGTGCTGCATGACAAGCGAATTACTGTCGGTGAGATAGCTCGACGTGGTGGGCACCTGGAACGAAACGGAGTGGTGCTTATCGAGTGTGATCGGTACTTGGATAGCGATCTCTTTCTCTCTCATTTTCCAAACGCAAGGCTGCTGGTGATCGGATGCCCTTCCGAGAAGATCCCATCGATGACGATCACTCGACTGCGGCTTGGAGCAGGGGTTGAGAGTGGTTTGAGTTTGCACAGGCTTGGAATAACCGAGTTTGACCCATGTTTTGGTGGAAGATTTAACGCCGGTTCCAACAAGCGTGGATTAGAGGCCGCTGCCGAGTCAGGTAAGACCCCATCGGTGGTGTTGCCGGTTGATTACTTTGAGAGGCTGTCCTCTCGCATTTCGTAAACGTGTACCCTCGGACCGGAATATTCGGCGACCTCGAAGAAACTTCATCAAGGCAGGTCAAAAAGAATTACCTCACTCTCTTCCGCATGCCCTGAGACCATGATCTCCCCGGCCTCTTCAAGTGCAACAGCGTCACCGCTGACAAGTTGCACTCCATTCACCGAGCACGCGCCCTTGATGATATGGATCCATGCCCCTCGACCTGATGTGAGGAGATGAGTAACGGTTCCGTGAGAGGAGAGTGAAGAGACAAATACATGTGCGTCTTGATTGATCGGCAGTGCGCCATCATCGTTGGGCGTGGGACCCGCGACTCGAACCCAGGCGTTCTTTCGGGTGGAGGCTGAAAACTCCTTTTGGGCATAGGCGGGAGAGAGGTGGGACTCGCGCGGTTCAATCCAGATCTGAATGATATGGGCGTCCTTGGTTGAAGAGGGGTTGTATTCCGAGTGCCGAATGCCGCTGCCAGCGGTCATCACCTGCACCTCACCGGGTCGCAGCTTCTCCGTGTGCCCGAGACTATCTTTGTGCTCAAGCTCCCCATCAACGACGAGAGTTATGATCTCCATGTCACGGTGACCGTGCATGCCAAACCCGGAACCCTTGGCGATGATATCGTCGTTGATAACTCTGAGAGCCCTAAAGCTCATATGCGCAGCATCGTAGTAGTCACCAAACGAGAATGAGTGCCGACTTGAGAGCCAGTGAATCTGGGTTAAGCCACGATCGCCTGCTTTACGAATGCGCATGGAGCCTCGTGTTGTTATCGGAGCCCTCTGCGAACGAGCTTCTCCATGGACGGCTGCATCAAGGTCTCGAGCGCCTTGTGCGCATCTCCCGCACCGGCGTGGAACCGGAGGCGGTGGAGGAGGACGAACGGCGCCATATAGCGGAGATCGTCTTCCGTTGCATGGTCCCGACCCTGGATAAGGGCCCATGCCTTGATAGCGGTCTGTAGCATCAGCGCGGCGCGCGTCGAGGCTCCAAATTGAATCATCGGATTTCCGCGAGTTGCTTGAACGATATCAATAATCGCCTGACGTAGTGGTTGAGCAACGTGAACCGCTTCGCACGCTTTGCGCGCCGCGAGAATGTCGCTTCGGGAGCATACCGGGTCTATGGACACAGACGCGTCCTTGATAGCTGAGTGGTTCTCGAGGATCTCGCACTCTGTTGCGCTATCCACATATGACATCGGAACCTTGAGGAGGAATCGATCGAGTTGGACCTGTGGGAGTGGATAGGTGCCGGCTATGTCGAGAGGGTTCTGTGTTCCCAGCACGAAGAAGAGCTGATCGAGGGGGCGAGTAACGTTGTCCATCGTGACTTGCTTCTCGGCCATACACTCAAGAAACGCCGCCTGCACCTTAGGTCCTGTGCGGTTGATCTCATCGGCAAGAACTACGTGAGCGAAGACCGGTCCATGCATGAAATGAAACTGACCTGTCTTGGGATCGAAGATGTTTACGCCAAGCACATCGCCTGGAAGCATGTCCGGGGTAAATTGAATTCTACGGAATGGGACTATCGGATCGGTAGCGAGCGAGGGAAATTGGTTTCGAGTGGGATCGTCTGCCGATATCAATCGACCGAGTGTTTTTGAGAGGGTCGTTTTTCCGGAACCGGGATAATCCTCAAGGAGTACATGGCCGTCTGCAACGAGCGCCGCCACGACAAGTCGAACTGTGTCTGTTCGACCTCGGATGACCTTCTCAAGAGAGGAGCACAGCTTCAGCACGGTGGTGCTCGCTGTGGTGAACTCTTCAATTTGCGCCGACATTTCGTATCTCCTCTCTAAATAGGCTATCAGAAAGCTTATTAACCGCCTCTGCCACGGTATCTCCTTCAGCCAGCCGATTCTTGTTCGACTGACCGGGGCAGGTAAAGCGCAGGGCTACCTTTGCGGGAGCAGTTACAGGCACAGCTGCGATAGCGCATAGGTTACCCTTGCTTGCGAGATATCGAAAGGGTCCCGCTTCGATGGTGGACCGGTATTCAGTGAGGGCTAACCCGGGTTCGAGGGTCACGGGCAGCTGGAACCCATAGTTTCTTAACTCCGGGGCGGCGGTATAGAAGATCCAGTAGGCGAGCTCGCGGTATCGGTCCGAATCAGGCGGGAGCGTCTCCATCCGCCTCAGCATCGCGTGAACCTTGAGAAGAACATCAAATCCTTCCCGACCGCGCTCTATGACCGAATCGAGGCCCACTTGAGACTTGTGAGGAAAGAGCCACGATTGGTCACTCTCTGCCAGGTACGCATCGTAGAAATTGGAGGCTACCGCACGTGAGTCCTTAGCTCGCTGAGCCGCGATGCGCCGCGAGAGTGCTGAGTTTGAGAATCCGGCTAAGACCTCGCCCAGAGTTGGATACTCCAAGAGACTATCGGTATTTCTGATAGAGAGGTCCTCGATATCATTGAGGTCATCGACGAGCATCTGTCGAGCGCGACGCATCAACCACCACGCTCGAAGTGAGTTCTCGACCCTGAGGCGCTCCGCCTCCAGCCACTCGCTCCAGGATGTGGTCACATGCAACTTGAGGAGGTTGTTCTGTCTTAGTAACGCTTGAGCGAGCGAGATAGTGGCTGCGACCTGGAGATCATTTTGATTGGTGCCTATCTTTCCAAACCACTGAGTTCCTTGAAGCGCTGCCTCGAATCGTTTAATAGCGCGTGCAACGTTGCCGGTATGGAGGTCCACCCGACCGCGAGCAAGGTTTACCAGCGCTGCATGCTCTTCGTTGTTTCGGAGGGGAAACTGCGCCACGCATCGCTGAAAGGCATCGAGAGTGCTCAACGCGGCATCGGTCTTAAGCTGCTCAATGTAGAGAAGTGTCAAGTTAAGACTCGGAAGCACATGCTCGCAGCCATCGGGAAGACTCGTGGCTCTCAAAAATGTTGATTCAGATTTGACGTCGTCGAAGATCTCTTTGTAAACCTCGCCCGCATTGTTGAGAGGGGTTGCGGGCTGACCGTCGGTACCCTGAGAAAATTCATACGCGATAGCCTGCCTGAATATCTCGAGGGACTCTTGGGGTTGGTCGTCCATCGAGAGAAGGATACCGAGCATGTTGAGTGTCCGTCCCGTCTCGGACCCAGCGAGTAAACCTTGGCGGGCAACTCTGATAGCCTCTTGAATCTTGCCGAGCTTCATCAGGATCCAGGAGCGGGATCCGGAATACCACTCGCCTCGATACCCGTACGACGCGTAGAGATCGAGTGCGTCCAGAGCGCCTTGGTAATTATCGAGATTGAGCCTGATCTGACTGAGGTAGTAGAGCAGGTTCCCGTGCTCAAGTTGAAGGAGGTGCGAGGAGTAGGGTGGCTTGCCATTCTTCTTTTCGAACAGCTCTTGAGCGCGCTTGATATATTTGAGCGAGAGCCGGAAGTGTCCAACGTGGACGAGATAGTATCCCGCAAGAAGATAGTATGCCTTGTACTCTTCGGGATCTTTTTGAATCGCTTTGAGGAGCTTTGTGCGCGCGTCGAGAGGTCTCTCGGTCGCCAGCAGGAGAGAGGCCTCTCGAATCAGCTCCTCAGCGCTCTTGTTAGAGTCATCGGCTGAAGTTGTGAGCTCGTCAAAACCGAAGATGTCGAAGGGATCGAGTGGATCATCCAGGGTTTGCTCCTGGTTGTGGGGTTCCTTTTTCTCCTGTGCGAACGCGTGAGGGTGGAATGACGCTATCAGTAGGGCAAGCGCACAGAGGGGAGAAAGAAATTTCGTTACCATGTTCCGCCTCCCAGGATGTTCGCTACAGAGGCTGGATTGAGTGTCGAGAGAGCTCGTCTCCACCATGGTGTTTTGGCGAGCTGCTTGTGCGCTGCAGAGATCGCTGCCTCTACCTCATGAGCAGAGAGGTGCGGAGATTGCGCGTAGGCGCACATGTTGATCAGCGTCGAGAGGGGGATCAGAACTCCGTTGGGAGAGCGTGCAGCGAATTGCTGCCTTGTTTCACCAAAGGCTCGAATGGTGCCTTGATCGTAGAGAGCTGACGCTACAGAGATGTAGCCCCAGCGAGCTTTTGATCGAGAGGTTGGGGCGACACGCCACCCATGCCGCAGGAAGACCTTAATGATAAAAAGTGCGAACACGATTCCGGCGCATACCCAGGCAATAACACGACTGTTTGGCAGCCAGGTCGAGTCTGGATCCTCCATGCCTGGCTCATTCTTGACCGATTCGGATGGGAGGATCTCCTCCCCTGGTTCAAGGCTCCCCATGAGATCCTCAAGCAGCTTGGTATCTACCTGAGTATCCGCGTGACTCTCAACTTGATCGGGCTGTACATCGAATGGGACCCATCCGGCATTTTGAATGTAGGCTTCAGCCCACGCGTGTCGGTCGCTCATGCGCAGGAGGATGTGACCATCCTTTGCTTGACTGAGATCGGTAAGGTAGCCAGTGCCGATTCGAGCGGGGATATCGAGAGCGCGGAGCATGAAAACGATTGCGTGAGCAAAGTGCACGCAGTAGCCCCGATGATCCCCAAAGAGGAAGGGAGCCACCTGGTCCTCGTTCTGACCTACGTTGTGGTTTGGGGTGAGGGTATAGATAGCGGTGCGAGAGAGGTAGTTGGCAATCGCGTTAATCTTTTCAACGGGCTCAGAGATTCCTTTGGTGATCTCAAGAGCGAGTTCTTTGTAGCGCTTGTCGGGATGCTGTTGCAGGTAGTGTGCTCGAATCTCAGGTGTCCATCGTGGGTCTCCCACTGCGCGCTTTGTGAGAGACGAGAGGGGGAACGCAGGAGCGACCGAGTATGCACGGTAGGCGCTCTTGAAACGCGAGGGGTTTGGATTTTTGAGCTGGACGATCGACAGGGGGTAGTCTACGGCGAATGCAGAATCGTGGTCGGCGAGCGGGTAGATCGATTGGACCATCGGGGTGCGCGGAGCGAGATCGACATCTTCCTTGCCGGTGTAGGTACTGTGAGGGGAGACTCCGGGAAGGTCTGTGTCGAAGGCTCTGCCGGCGAAGACCATCTCTTTTCCGCTGAACTGAGAGAGCGCACTCTCTCGGAGGTAGAGCATCGGCGTAAAGGGATTCTCGGAGTAGTCCCCCTCAAGGCGAATGAGACCGGCTGGCTGATTCGTACTGCCGAGCGCTGATTGGAAGGTGAGGGGGCTGACACCGAGATTCTCCCCCATCCCCACACCGTTTGACACGCGAGCGAGCATGCTCGCGTTGTAGTGTGCGTAGAGCGCAGTCTGGACGAAGTAGATGATCCCGCCAACCAGGATGATTGCGAGCGAGGATGCTATCAGGTTTCGGCGAGAGCGGCTGAATTGAATGTTTGTGCTATCCGCTCGCGGGCGAACGGCTTGAGAGGCGAAGTAGAGGTAGCATAACGTCAAGGTCAGGAGGATTGACCCGATCAGGATGAGCATGGAGAGATGCGGAAGGCCGAGACCCCACGCCAGAGAGTTGATGATCTTCGGGCGGTCAAAGTGGTAATCTCTGTGTCCAGCGAAGATGAGGATTGCGACGGCAGCTATGAGAATTGCCTCAAGGGTAACTGCGCCGCGAACCCGCCAGAAGAGCCAGGTGGCGCCTGCCGCTATGAAGAGCATCAGGAGGCAGAGTTGGGCGTGAAACTGCAATCGGGTGATTGAGAAGTAAGCCGGGGTCAATCCTGAGATAGTATAATTAAGGGACCCAAATAACGCAGAGAGAGCGAGAGCTGCGAGTGCGAATCCAACCACAAATGCAACGTTGGTGAGCCTCGTCTGGGCTAAGCGGGAGGCCATGATAATGCCAGCGATCCCCGCTAGTGAAACGAGGGTGGGGGATGTGCCCAACGGCTCCATGGCATTAAGAAGAAAGACCAAGAGAACAACTCCAAGTGAGCGGAGTATTAGTACGGCCCGGTACCACGGAATCTTAACGGTGGGGGTTAGGAATGGCGTCATAGGTACACCTCCCACTGTTTATGTAAGCAGGTGGAGAGGAAGGTGTTGTACGCCTCGGCTGAAACTGTAGGCGTGCGTGCTACTTCAGGAGCGATGATCAGGCGACGTAGTGTAGCGAGTTTAGAGGTTGAGAGCGGTTCGGCGAACGATGTAGGAGCGGTGAGGCAGAGAACGGGAAGAATCCCCTGATTGCTCAGCCATTCAGCGAGGTCATTCAGCTCCCGAATGTTGTCGGGAGTTGCAATTCGCTCAGCAGATACAAAGAGGAGTAGTTTACTTACCGTGATGCTGGGGGTGAGTTGACTGCAGTAGTCGAGGAGTGCCGAGGCATCTCGTCGGAGATGTCCGGGCACGTTTGGAGTCGCGTCCCATACGGAATCGATGAGGAGCTCTTTAAAAGATTCGGGCGTATGCGCCGGAGTTCGACCATTTGCCCCCTCGCAGCTCGCGATAATCTCAAGATTGAGTTGGGACAGCGAGTGTGTGTATGCGATCGCCTGGGCACAGGCGGGATCTCCCTCCTGCCCGGCGATGACGAGCATCACAACAAACCCCTCGGGGGTCATGGATGCCTCTGGGTGCCGAGACAGGAGCTCGCCTCTCTTGGCAAATGCTTTCCATACAATTTTTTTGACGCCGTCTGACGGGTGATAGCTCTTAATGTCGAATGGCTCACCTTGGCGATTGAAGATGTCGATCATCATTTCACCTGGTCGTTGAGTTGAGCTGAGCACCGGAAGTCGGGAGTCTAAGGCGGTAGGTGGTGCTACGGTGATGGGTATCTTCCAGGTGAAGTGTGCGAGCCCGGTGACATCTCGGAGCGCGCATTGAATGGTGTTGATATCCCAAGAGCCGCGATGGGGAAATGCTATGTCGAGGTGGGCATGCCGTTCTCTACGCGCGAATCCCGAGACTCGAACAAGGGCAGGTGATGAGCCTTCATGCTCAAATTGCAGGGCGATATCGAGCGAGAAGAACGGAAGGACCCGAGCGCCCTCGATGGAGATGATGACGCGCACCATCTCTTGAGAGGTTGCTGGTTCGCTTGGTGGTATGACATTGATTGAGATCTGTCGCTTGAGTACGGTCCCATGAATGACTGCCACACCAACCACGACTCCGAGCACGATAAAGAAAGCGTAGGTGAGGGATGCAGAAACTATGTCGGCATTGCTCTGGATAGGTCCAAGGAGCAGGTAGAGCATGAGGAGCAGGGCAACGATGCTGCGACTAGTCAGGGGGCCAAGGGAGGGTCCTGACGCTAGCTTGTGGAAAAGTCCTTGCGCAAACCGAATGGTGCGTGCCTCGGCCCTGCTTTTATTCTGTTGTTTTAATGTGTTATTAAGGTTTTCCACAGATCTTTTGGGCTGTTGGCAATTGTTGAAAACCTCATAAGGTGTGATTCGGTGGTGTGTGTAGTAGCCTGACGCGCCTACAGGGTACTGACTCGCAAACTTTCACCACCCTGTTAGGTTACCAATGACCATGGAGAAGCGAAAGAAGCAACACAACGATGCGCAAGATCTCCTCCAATCCCTTTGCGCGGGAGGGGCTGTTTCGGATGAGGTGTATCTCGCCCTCGGTTCGCTTTTTGAAAGTGGGAAGATTCACCATGATGGAAGGGATTTTGTAGCTGTGGATCCGGCTATGCCGGCACGGGTCCGTCTAACGTTCCGTCGAACTCCCCTCGGAATGCTGGCTCCAACGGTGCTCGGGGCCCTTGGGCTAGAAGATCGCCTCCATGAGAATGTGTTGTGGTACGCGCAGCCCAGGTGTGATCAGTGTGGGAACTTGGCCGAGAAGGCTCAAAAGATTGAAGTAGCTGTCTGGCCGAATAATGGATATGTGGCGCTCGTGGTTGATGGGGTTGTGGAGGACTTTCCCTTGAAGGAGCAGTGCGAGCTGCTCGGCGCTGAGCGGGC
>JALRCK010000219.1 GCA_023262305.1 Deltaproteobacteria bacterium | reverse complement strand
GGAGCTGCTGGCGGCGGGTCCGCGGGCTTACTGGCAGAGGGGTCGTTCTGAGTGGTGCCGGTCTGCGAGCCAGATCCCGACGCTCCACTACCTCCAACGGCACCCCACGTGCCGGTTGCCCCGCCGGAGGAGCCTGGCGAACCAGACCCTCCGGCACCGCCGTTCGGTGATCCCGAACCGGCGGTTGAGCCACCTCCTGCTGGTTCCCCCCCCGAGGTCCCAACAGTGGAGCTTCCCCCCGTGTTACCGGACGTGCCGCCCCCAGATGTAGATCCATTTCCATTACCTGGATTTCTGTTACCGACGCTTCCCCATTGGCCTGTCTGACCATTCCCGTTATTGGAGCCGCTGCCGTTGTTGTTGTTATTAGAGCCTCCGCTGTTCGTGTTACCTCCAGCGGAAGAATTTCCACCAGCACTTGGAGGAGCACCAGCACCACCCGGCATGGTCACGGCACCAGCTGCACCACCAACTCGACGCTCAGCTGAAGCGAGATTTGAGAGCGCTGTGCCCGCACTTTGCTGTGTGTTGCTTCCTTTAAAGAGAGCAAAGAGCGTTGTGAGGAACGTCATGTTTTGCAGAAGCCCTCCGCTCCCAACGGCACCTTGCCCGCCAAGAAGTCCTCCAAGCAATCCTGAGAACGGACCTCCGGACCCCCCGAATCCTCCACCAAACGCACCGCCCCCTAGATCAGCGAAGCTATCGGGACTGAATCCCCCTGGCAATTCAACGCCAGCGATACCACCCCCACCAAAAACTCCACCTGGATCAAAGAGCACCCCGTTGGTTCCACCATCCCGGGCCCAACCACCGGTGTTAATCATGCCACCCGGAGGTGGAGGGATCCTACTGGGAACCTCGGCGTACACCACAGTCAATCCACTGACGCTCATGCTCGCGGTGAGGTACGATACCGCTGTCACCGAGCCTACAATTTTTCGAACCATTCGTGTGCACATACGTGAGCTCTCGTAAGATCTTCCGCCTTATTACCGTCGTGTTTTTTTGCCTGGCGCCGGTGGAACCTTTGGTTGAGCTGTTTCCCCGGGCTTTTGCTCCTGCGAGGGATCCTTTGGCTTATCCACCAAACCGTATCCGGGACAGATAACCAGCTTTGGAGCCTTCGGAGAGATCCCCCACACAGGATGGGGCACCATCTGTCCATTCAGTAGCGTAAGCTTGTCACCTGGACCAGCCGGACGTAATTTTCCATACCAGTCAATTACCCACCACCCCGAGCACTGCAGTCCTGGTGGTGGCTTTGAGTAAAACATCGCGCATACATGCTTCGGTACCGAGTTTTGACCACAGTACACACCGCGTGCCTGCAGAGCCGCTACGACGATGGCAGACATGTGCTTGCAGTTGTTGTTGAACCATCCGCCCCATGCATAGAAATTGCAGTACATGTAGTACGCCAACGCTGGGTTCACCTTGCCCTTGATGTAGGTCAAACCATACGCTTTGTGAAGAAGCTCCCAAACGACTTCCATATCTGGACGTCCATCCGGTCCGTATGGAATATCGTAATAATTGAACTCGTCCTTCTTTTGTCCCGGTTGCGGATCCTGAAAGCTTACAAAACGTAAGTCCGATCCACCTTGCTCATCTGCGTTGCGAAACGCAGCCTCGATCGACAAGAGGATCTTCTTCCCCTCTTCCGTTAATGGATCCGTTGCTGGACAGGAAAGTGCGTCTACGGAACACTCCTCCTCTTCGGGCAACTCCAGTCCTCCGAAAAGACTCATCGCGGAATTGATAGCCGCATCATCTGGCAGAGGACACACCGCATTGTCATCAGATACGGGGTCTGAGCCTTGCGCCACATCACTTGAGATTCCCACCCCTATGACGGATGGAACTTGTCTCATCTGATTCTCTACAGGAACTCTTGGCGCTGGAACTGCTACGGCTCCATGAACAACGAAGCCCGCAAAAAAGGTCGATGCCAAGAACAGATTGAATGCATGTCGTACATGTAAAACCACGGCAATTTCCCCCGAAATCCCCACCCCACATTGACGCGACAGAATCTGAAGCATCAAAAGCTAGTCAACTACTATCTGAGTAAACCGCTCATCTGCTTCACATGAAGTGTTATGGTTGCCTGCGAGAATCGCGTAGCCTACCCCTGTACGGGGTCTCATCTCCCCCTCTTGGGGGCTTTCAGGCGAGCAGGGCACGCTAACACCCTGTCATAATCTGTCAGAATCGCTTGCCTTCTATCCTTCATTGCGAGCGCAACGCACACACATATTCCGGCGTTACCCATTTTGTATTGTGGGCTTGCATCATGCCCTATATCTTCCCTGCCATCGCTCTCACCGAGAGCTCATATGGGTAGTGCATTCAAAGAAGAGGTTTTTCTTTTTTTCCTGCTTTCCCTGCTTGCGAGCTCCAACCTCACAACTCTCCACACCGCGTGGATAGTTGTATCGGTTGGAACCGTTAGGAAGGGGGAGTAAAATGGCTGATAGAAAGGGTCTTTTGGATACGCTCAAATCCGGGATCTCAACGATATCAAAAAGGCTCAGGTCCGTTCCCTCTCTTGCGCGTTGCAAGGATGGAGCACGGCGAGATTTTCTCGCAAAGGAATTCATGAGCTCATTCGAGGGGGCAACCCTCGATGAGTTCGACGAGACTTTGTACGACTTCATGACTGGGGAACGCCCAGACGCGAGAGCCGTGCAGACCCTCATCCAGATCCTGGTTGAGGTCAAAAACGACTCGGGCATCCTAACCGTGGTCGAGTGCATCGACGCTCGAATCGGAGGCGAAGGGGCTCGACGAGAGGCCGCTGGCTCCACTCGCGATCGCGGCACCGAGGACGCCTGGTGGGCAGACGTGATCTTGGAGCCGTTCGAGAAGACCTTTGCTAAAAAACCAAAGGTTCGAGACAAGGTAAAGACCGTGATCTCGGACGCGCGCAGGCAGACTCAAACGCCTGTCGCACAGCTTTAACAAGCCAACGGTTGGGAGCTAGAGGACACACATCCTCGAGCACAAGGCTTTCCACCTTTGTTGCACTCCCACCTTTTTCATAGCTTGGTGTGCGCTATCTACTCGCCCGAGAGCTCTTCACCGTCTCAATGATCTGCTCAACAACAGAAGGCTCCGCCAACGTAGTTGTGTCTCCGACAGCACCATACTCACCCTCGCCGATCTTACGAAGGATGCGGCGCATAATCTTCCCCGATCGGGTTTTTGGAAGACCCGGCACAAACCAGATAGAATCAGGCGTTGCTATCGGAGAGATAATCTCGCGAACTGCGTTAACGATCTCTTTCGTGACATCCACGCCTACGGGATTGTCGCTTCGCAACACACAGAACGCGCCTATCCCCTGACCCTTCACATCGTGAGGGATTCCAACGACAGCAGCCTCAGCGACGACCCCCGAGCGAACGATGGCGCTCTCAACCTCAGCGGTTCCCAGCCGATGCCCCGCGACGTTCAACACATCATCGACACGACCCGTAATCCAATAGTACCCGTCTTCGTCTCGACGACATCCATCCCCCGTAAAGTAGAGTCCAGGGTACGTTGAGAAGTACGTTTGCACAAAGCGGCGATGATCACCGTATACGGTGCGCATCATGCCGGGCCACGGATACTTAATGCACAGCCGTCCCGTTACTCCGTTCCCTTCAAGGACCTTTCCACTCTCGTCAACGATGACCGGCTGAACTCCGAAGAACGGTCTGGTCGCTGATCCAGGCTTCGTCTCAGTTGCACCCGGAAGCGGCGAGATCAACACACCACCCGTCTCAGTTTGCCACCACGTATCCACCACCGGGCAACGCTCCTCACCAACTACTCGGTGATACCAGAGCCACGCATCCGGATTGATCGGCTCTCCGACCGTTCCAAGAATTCTTAAGCTTGATCGGTCATACTTCGTCACATGCGCATCACCCTCTTTTGCAAGAGCGCGGATCGCAGTTGGCGCAGTATAAAAGATCGATACCTTGTGACGCTCAATGATATCCCAATAGCGCCCCGCATCAGGGTATGTCGGGATCGACTCAAACATGACCGTCGTAGCGCCGTTTGAGAGTGGTCCGTACACAACGTACGAGTGCCCAGTAACCCACCCGACATCCGCGCCACAAAAGAAAACATCCTCGTCACGAATGTCGAAGATATACTTGTGGGTCGCTGTCACATGCAGGAGGTACCCTCCGGTTGTGTGCAGCACACCTTTCGGCTTCCCAGTTGATCCACTTGTGTAGAGAACAAAGAGCGGATCCTCCGCATCCATACTCTCAGCCGTGGTGTCAATGGCATCCCCGAGCTTTTTGAGCTCATCCTCATACGAGAGATCGCGCCCCTCCTTCATCGCAACGGGGGTCTCCGTTCTCTTAACGACCAGTACCGTCTTGATTGACGGGCAACCCTCTACCGCCTCATCGCTTGTCTCCTTGAGGGGGATCGCCTTTGCGCCTCGAAGCCCCTCATTCGCTGTGATGAGCACCTTGCATCCGCAATCGTTAATCCGGTCCCGCAACGACTCGGCGGAGAATCCGGCGAAAACCACGGTGTGGATAGCTCCGATGCGTGCGCACGCAAGCATACACACCGCGGCCTCAGGAATCATTGGGAGGTATATCGCAACCCGATCGCCCTTCTTCACGCCGAGCTTTCTCAATAGCGCGGCCGTTCGACACACCTCACGGTGCAACTCTCGATACGACACACAACGGGTCTCTCCGGGCTCATTCCCCTCCCAGATGATAGCCGTCTTGTCACCTCGAACACGCAGGTGACGGTCAAGACAGTTCTCGCTCACGTTGAGCTTAGCGCCGACGAACCACTGAATGTTGGCTTCGTCAAAGTCCCATGACACGACCTTGCTCCACAACGAGCGCCACTGAATGAGCGTACGAGCCTGACCATCCCAAAATTTTTCCGGATCACGTATCGATTGCTC
>JALRCK010000218.1 GCA_023262305.1 Deltaproteobacteria bacterium | reverse complement strand
CATCTTTGAACCACGAACCGGGATAACCTCAACATGCTTGTCAAAGAAGCCCTCAAGGTCTTTACGTAAAACTGAGAGATCAGCTCCGCAATGGTTGAGGATCTCCGTGACCTGCTCGTCGAATGAAAGCGCGTAGAGGAGATGTTCTAAACAAAAGAACGCGTGGCGTCGCGAAGATGCCTCCCGAAAGGCTGCTTCCAGCGTTAAGCCTAGTTCTGTGCTAAACATTATTCCTCCTCCAATACACACCGAAGCGGAAATCCTTCGCTCTTCGCCTGATTGTGAACTATCTCGATCTTAGCCTCTGCAATCTGTTTCGTGAAGATTCCTGCAACACCTCTACCAGACTTGTGAACGTGCAGCATGATCTGGACCGCCTCAGAGGGGCTCTTAGAAAAAATCATCTCAAGGATTAGCACTACGAACTCCATCGATGTAAAATCATCGTTGAGAATAACAACTTTGTAGAGCTTGGGTGTCTTGGTGCGCACCTCCTCAGCGACCGCAGTATCTGATGCATGATCTGTGCGAGGCTTCGCCATGGGCAAGTACCGGTCTATTCGTTCACTCTGGTAGTCTCGGCACAAATCGCCAAAGACACAACGCTATTCCGAAGTGCGCGTAGCATTTGATTCCCCACCCACCATCGAGATGCAGAGGAGAGACAAACGGGGGCTCTTATAGTAATGATAAAGGACCCAGCTAAAATCAAACAACGATTATTATGGGGCGCTCCAAAAGGAAGCGATCCCAGCGGTGTATGGTCATCAAACGGTTTCCACCAGTTGAGTCAGCTGACGAGCACGGGCTCCTTGCAATCGGCGGGGATCTGGCTCCAGAATCAGTCCTGCTCGCCTATGCGAATGGCATCTTTCCGTGGCCCATAGATGAGGAGACCCTCGCGTGGTTCTCACCTCCTGAGCGTGCCGTTATCTTCGTGGACGAATTTCGTCCGCCCAAGCGACTGAAGCGCTCGCTCAAAAAAGCTAGCTTTACGACCAAGCGGGATACCTCATTCACGCGTGTTATGGAGGAGTGCGCTCAAGTCATCAACCGGGGCGATCAAGACGGCACCTGGATAACAACAGACATGATCGCGGCATACACCGCCTTATTTGAGCTCGGTCACTGCCACTCGTTTGAGACATACCTTGAGGGAGCACTCGTGGGAGGACTCTACGGAATTCAAATTGGAGAGTTTTTCGCCGCTGAGTCGAGCTTCTTTCGTGTATCGGATGCCTCTAAAGTTGCAATGTGTGAATTGGTTGAATACCTCCGTGAATTACAAATCCCTTGGTTTGATTGTCAGGTACTGACCCCCTTCTCTGAGAGCTTTGGGGCCAGGGAGATCCCGCGCAGCGATTACATGAAATTGCTGGCTCAGGCATTAAAATAAGAGGCTCATCGACGGAATGAGCGGCTGCTTTCTGTCAGATTGGGATGTGAACGTGCACCTGCTCGTGAACGTTACGTAGCGCGCCAGGGGTTTACTCATACAATAACTAGCCACTACATCCGTCGAAGACCGAAATAAGAAGGGCGGTGAAAAATCACCGCCCTCATCACAGCACAGTTACATCAACAACGGAGGTTACTGCACGCCTCCCCAATCCTTTGTGGTGAGGTAGGACCTTACGATATCGAGCACCTCCCCAACTCGGTACGGCTTCGTAAACGCGGGTATAGGGTTTAGGAAGTGTCGAATCTTCGCTAGGTCTCCGTCCTCGAGCGCCGTCAAAGCGACGACGGGAGTCTCGGGGTAGACCCAAGAGAGCTCATGCGCTGTTTTCACTCCGACCTCAAATGAGGTCTTGAACTCTTCAGCCTTTGGACCGCGCATGAATGGCATGTGCAGGTCGCAAATAATGAGATCTGGCGGGTCTATTGAACGTAAGAGCCTAAATGCTGAGTCCGGACAATCTGACTCAAAGACTTCTAGTCCCTCGCGTTCAAGGATACAGCGAACGGAATCGAGGTAATCCTGATTATCATCTATGAGTAGCACTGTTTTCATGGCGTCCTTGCCTTGGGGGCTTCCCCCCTTTTAGTGGTTATTCCTTTCCACTTCGACTGCAACTGCCACTACTACTGCCGGTACAATATCTTTCGGCACACTACCAGGAATCCTTAAGAGCAAAAGAAACCCTGTGGATTTCGCGGGTTTAGAGGCTCTCTCTGGAGAGCAAAAAACAGCTTCTGAAATAGGCTTAGAATTGCTGCTCTAGGCGCTTAAAATCGTCATATTTGGGGTCACGAGACTCCCAGTAGGTGGTGGCACCAGACTTATACGAAAGATCCATTCGCTTCACGCGCAATACCTTCAGGAGCATCGCCATCGGGACGAAGCCGATGGCCCATGTCAACATCATGATAACAGAGGTCATCACGAGCGAGAGGTAGTGCGCAAGCTTCATCCACCCCTTCCACAACGGGTGAAGGAGACGCGGCGCGCGGTAGCCGAGGAGTCCGGTTACGATACCGGCAGCAGCCCACACAAGAGAGTTAGTTGATACCCCGATTGTGTAGGTCTTATAGCTGGCGATGCCCAGAAATATAATCGAGAACAGAATGGCGAATTCACGCACATGCGTGCGTGTCGGCTTGCCCATCCATAAGACGTCCAAAACATCAACGGATGGCTGAGCGGCTTGATGAGGAGAGGTCACAACCACTTCCTCTAATCCAGTTCGAACTTCGTTAGCCAATCTTCTCGCTCCTGCCATTTCGGCTGTTCCTCTTTCAACATCACGATATCGCCGACGATGAGCGCATCCATGTCTGTCCGCATGAAGCATGCATATGCGTCAGCGGGCGTGCACACTATAGGCTCACCCCGGACATTAAAGCTAGTGTTCACCAAGACGGAACATCCGGTCTTTTGCTTAAATGCAGACAAAAGCTTGTAAAAACGAGGGTGCTCCTGCGCAGTGACAGTCTGAATTCTCGCCGAGTAGTCAACGTGAGTGATCGCTGGCAGGTCAGACTTCGCCACATTTAATTTGGCGATACCAAAGAGCTTCTCCTGATCTGCCGTCATCTTGACTCGACGCTCCTCCCGAACAGGAGCAACCAGCAACATATACGGAGAGTCGTAATCAAGCTCAAAGTACTTTGAAAGATCCTCGCGCAATACAGCCGGTGCGAAGGGGCGGAAGGATTCCCTGAACTTAATCTTTAAGTTCATCGTGGCTTGCATATTCTTCGAACGAGGATCGCCAATAATGCTTCGATTACCGAGTGCACGTGGACCGAACTCCATTCGCCCTTGGAACCACCCGACCACTTTTTCTTGAGCAAGCAGGTCTGCGGCAACGCTGCACAACTCATCACCCGATGCTCTTCGATACACAGCTCCGAACTGTGAAAGCTGCGAGATAGCTTGGTCATCAGTGAACTCGGGACCAAGCAGGGACTGGCTCTGAGAATCAGTTTTCTCGTTTGTCACGCGCGGCTTGTCGAGATACCCGAACCACACGCATAAAGCAGCTCCGAGCGCGCCGCCTGCATCTCCAGCAGCGGGCTGAATCCAGATGTTCTTAAATGGTCCGTTGCGCAAGAGCTTGCCGTTTCCAACGCAGTTGAGGGCAACCCCACCCGCCATGCAGAGATTCTCTAGACCCGTTTCCTTATGAAGGTAGTTTGCCTGACGTAACATGCACTCCTCAACAACGACTTGGATTGAGGCGGCGAGATCCATCTCACGTTGCGTCAAAGGGCTTTCAGGCTTACGTCGCGGACCATCGAAGAGCGCGTCGAACCCATCGTTCGTCATGCTCAGACCCTGCATGTAATTAAAGTATTTTAAGTTGAGGTGGTATGACCCGTCATCTTTGAGATCGATGAGATTGTCGTAGATCTTCTGCACATACTTCGGTTCACCGTATGGGGCTAATCCCATGACCTTGTACTCGCCGGAGTTTACCTTGAATCCGGTGAAGTAGGTGAACGCCGAATAGAGAAGCCCGATCGAGTGCGGGAATTTGATCTCTCGGAGGATCCTGAACTTATTCCCCTCGCCGATGCCGAGGCTGTTGGTTGTCCACTCACCTACACCATCGATAGTGAGGATCGCCGCGTTTTGAAAAGGAGACGGATAGAAAGCTGAACCAGCGTGACTCTGATGATGCTCGGTGAAGAGCACCTCGCCTTTGAAGCCCAGCTCGCTCTTAATTGTGTCCGGGATCCACAACTTGTGCTTGAGCCACATTGGGAGCGATTTGGCGTAGGAGGTAAATCCCTGCGGCGCTGTTGTGAGATAGGTCTCAAGAAGACGCTCAAACTTTAAGAGTGGCTTATCGTAAAACGCTACGTAATCGACGTCGTCGATCGTGAGCCCCTGGGACTTGAGGCAGTACTCAGCAGCATTTTTTGGAAACTCAGGATCGTGCTTCTTTCTCGTGAACCTCTCCTCCTGGGCGGCTGCGACGATCTTCCCATCAACAACGAGGCAAGCAGCACTATCGTGATAGAACGCTGAGATTCCGAGTATGTTCATAGATCCTCACCCACGGACTCCTCACTTCTCACAGCACCGCAGCTCTCACATCACTGCGCATCCGCACTGATCCCTAAGGAGTCTTGTTTGTTTTGAGCGCGCATCTGCGTCGCCTTTACGCCCCTGCAACGCAACGACGCGCCCGGGAGGGTAAATATGGGAAAACAAAGGTATACTACGTCTGCTTAGGGGATGTCGATAGACCTCTACAGCCCTAGAAAGGAGTGAGAAGTGCGAGGGCGTTCTTGCCTTTTTGCTCCCAATCATTCTGAATAGCGTCCATGAATGTCCCAGAACGCTCTTCGATCTCAGCCTTCATCGTCTGCTGCAACGAGGAGCGCCAAATCCGCAGGTGCTTGGAGAGCGTAGCCTGGTGTGATGAGATCGTCGTCATAGACTCTGGCTCAACCGATCAAACGCTCTCCATCTGCCGGGAGTTCACGAGCAAGATCA
>JALRCK010000217.1 GCA_023262305.1 Deltaproteobacteria bacterium | reverse complement strand
TGATTGAGCGCGCAGCACGCGACCCGTTTTTTCGAGAGTCCCTGATTGAGGATTCCCGTTCTACAATTGAATCGATCCTGTCTCATCGAGCCTCTCATCGGGTTAGTCTCCCTGACTATCTTACGGTCACCGTCGTAGAAGACTCTGACGGAGCTACAAATCTGGTTGCTCCCAATCCCACCGAGAACATGAAGGGATCGGCCGCCGCGCCATCTCCAGTATGCAATCTTCTTATCGAAGCAAGTAACGATCCAGAGCTTTTGACCCAGCTCAAGGCGAATCCTACCCATGTGCTTGAGAGGGAGTTATCCGCCCGAGGGTATCCAGCATCGAGCGTGAGCGAACTTCCAGAGATTAAGGTGATCACTCCCGAAGCAAATGAAATTGTGATCGTGTTGCCAAACCGACTATTGGGGCGGGTCGCTGCGTCTTCGGCGATTGAGACCGAGCTGAACCTTGCCGAATGGTTCTCAGGAGAATCGGTAGATTCCGGAAGAATAGTCGCCTCGTATACTTCAACAGCATTTACTTATTGCGGTAACGAGTGCTCGAGTAATATCTGCTCAAGCAATCGCTCATACTGCTCCTGCCCATGATCAAAGCGATAGTCCGCCGGAGTCTGGAGTTTCGGTCTGGCGGACCCTTTGACCTCTTTTCCTGGGTGATTCCATATGAATCCGAGAAGCACGGAACACGCCCCGTTGTGGGAGCGACTTGCCGAGCCACAACCACGGTGTGAAAGCCATAATACTGAAGCGCTCGTTCGCCATCGCCTTGAGGGTTGGAAGACTGCGTTACATACGGGTGTCGATGAGGATGTAGCGGTCAGGTGCAAGGTAGCAGGATACTCCTTATCCGCGGCCCTCAAGGAATTAGGATTGAGGCGAGATGCCTCTACCGAATCGGTGCCCCGCTCCTTGCGTCTTCGGAGAAGACCTCGGATAAAACCTTCGAATTCGGTAGATACTATTCCATTCGGCGACATTTTGTTGCCGATAGCAGAGCGCGCTGTTCAAGACCTGCGGCGGTCACTCTCCAGGGAGTCTCAAGCGCTTTTTTCCGTTGTCGCGTTTGAGTGTCTCAAAATAAATCTCCTCGAAAACCTGAGCTTTATATCCCATCACGCATTGTTGAATGAGTTCTCTTTGATGCGAGCTCTTCGGAAAAGTTCAGACCAGGGGAACCTCGCTACCACCCAATCGTCATCGCGTACGATCTATGGGATGTTTTGCTCGTCGTTGGCGGTTGATGAGGGGGCGAGATTCTATCATAACTATCCCGTAGTGCGGCGATTGTTCACATTGAAGATCCGACAGTGGAAGCGATGTTGCCGCGCCCTTATCAAACACTTCTTCGAGGACAGGGAGTGTATTCAGCGCGAACTAGGTCTTACTTGTTTCGACTTCGTCGAACACCTGACACTCGGATTGTCTGATCCCCATCGGGGGGGACGTTCAGTCGCCATACTTCGCGCTCCATCGGGGGAGCGAGTTGTCTACAAGCCACGGCGACTGTCACTGGAGATCGGATTCTCCCGCCTACTAGCCCATGTGAACCAGCACCTTCAGGGAGAGGGGCTACGCGGATTCAGAATGATGAGTCGCGGAGACCATGGATGGTGCGAATACGTCGAAAACACACAACTAACAGATAACGATCAGATTGCAGCATTCTTTTATAGAGCGGGAATTCTATTGGCGATAATGCACTCGCTTCGGGCAACTGATTGTCACTTTGAGAATATCGCATGTTGGAATGGCTTTCCGGTTCTGATCGATCTGGAAACCATATGTCATCAGGATAATAACCTTCTCTTTAACTCCTCGGATATCAAAGGTATTGGCGCCCCATTTTTTCATTCCGTCACTCGTGTGGGTCTACTGCCAGCTTTGCGAAACGATCCCGACGCAATGGAGCTGAGTCCGCTAGCGCCGGAAGCCATCCAGCTGCAACACCTTTCGCGCATGTATGAGCACATTGGCTCAGATCGCATGGCGCTACGGGAGGTATCAGAGGCTCGAGCGATTCCCACTTTTGTTGGGGACCAGCACTCAGTGCCGCACCACTCCATGGTCAGTGAGTTGAAGCGCGGGTTTAGGGCAGGCTATACCGCTGTCGTACAGAGCAAGACCAAGCTGCTCGGCAGCGAAGGGCTGCTCTCATCGATGAGGGGCGAGGAATGTCGATTTGTGGCCCGTAACACCCAGCTCTACGGTTGGCTGTCTCAGAGAAGCCTTGAATCTCACGTCCTTCGATCTGGCATCGATAGAAGTATCGAATTCGAGAGATTATTCCGAGGCGCTCTTCAAGGTCCCAAACAAAAGGCTTGGTTCAAGGTTGCTGAAGCGGAGCGAAAATCGCTTGAATGCCTGGATATTCCACATTTCACAACACGACTCTCAGATAGACATCTTCGGTCCAACGGAAGGATCGTCGCCTCGAACCTTTTTGAGCGAACGCCCCTTGAGTTAGTGAGCGAGCGAATCGAACGAATGGGTCCGGACGACCTTACTAGCCAGCTCGCCATCATTGAGATGCTCTTTGCTCAAAAAAACCCGGGGCCAACAACCCCTCGCCCAGTAAAGCCCGTGGCGCTTCCCTCAATTGAGGCCGCGCTCCGCGATTCAAGTTCGCATGTCGCGGATCGAATTTGGAGGCATCGCGTTCTCCAGCAAGATGGTTCCCCATCATGGCTGACACTGCATCCGCTCTTAAAGGGAGGTCTCTATAAAGTGATGCCAGGTGGACCAGGATTGTATCATGGCTCCGCCGGGATCGGACTGTTTTACGCAGCCCATTTCGCAATCACTCAAGATGAACAATCTAGGGAGCGCAGTCGAGCCGCTTTCGCGAACGCTCTAGATACTCATGCCCTTAAGGCCCTCTTGGCAGGCGGGCACATTGATATGGGGGAGGGAATATCCGGGATCGCCTATGCGTTATGCCGAGGGGCTGACCTGTTGGGAGACCCGAACTTGGGACGCAGGGCGGTTGAGCTGCTCTTGCAGATTCCGGAGTCGACCATCGTTCGGGAAACCCAAGCAGTTTGCGTGGTGTCAGGTTTGGCGGGATTGCTACTCACACTCGACGTGGTACTACAAAGAGTTCCCAACCGGAAGGTCAGAACGATGATGTCCTTGGTGGCAGACTGCATGGTTGGTCGTGCCGTTGAGTTGGTTCCTGATGTATCTGTCTGGAGAGGGTCCAAGGGGGAGATTCTCTCCGGGTTCGCCCACGGTAGCGTGGGGATCGCCTACGCTCTCGCGAGGGCGGCTAGAAATGGCTGCGATGGTGGGTTACGGACCGTAGCCAGGAAGGGTTTTCAGCACGCGATAGACGCCTATGACATTAAGCTCGGTAATTGGGTGGAGGGTCGAACCGAATTGAACGGGCAGTCTACCGCGTGTTCATGGTGTCATGGCGCGATCGGTGTGGGGTTGGGTATCGCCTGTGAAGACGATGGGTCGCTTGAAGGGATGGCGTTAGCCCAAGCTCGGGCACTTGATGTATTGAAAAACGACCTTGAGAAGGGTCCTCCAACACAGTCGCTCTGTTGTGGGAGTGCGGGAGCACTTGAGCTTCTCCTTAACGTCCCCAAAACAAAGCTTTCGGTTTCGCTCTCCAACGGAATCGTTGACTCTCTGCTTGATGCTGACTCTCACCATTGTATCGCAGGTAACTCGGCCAAGGTTTTAATGCCGGGTCTCTTTAATGGAAGCGGAGGCATTGCGTATCAACTTTTGCGGTGTTTGGAGCCAGGGCGGATACCGAGCGTTTTATTGCTAAATTAGTCGAGCGGTGGAACGCTGAAGGGTGCGGGCACGACGATACGCACTCATGCGCGGGGACCGCCTCGTTGGGGTAATCGAGAAAGATGACGCGCACGGTATCGCCGAGCCCCTCCGCAAGCGACCACCTCCCTACATATTAGCGATCTCTTTCACGGCGTTGAGCTTGTTGACCACATCGCGCTGCCCCTCTACCCCTTGCTCCTCAACCGCCAAGAGCATTGAGTAGAGCTGATCGTGCTCAACCACCTGCTTGCCCTCCCAGAAGATCTGGATCTGATCAGCGGTGACGATGTTCTTGTTCACAGAGATTGCCACTGGTCCAGGACGTTTGCGATTCGGGTTTGTAATCTTGAAGATTCGACGCGCAAGTTGATTGCCGCCGATGCCCGTTCCGAACATCTCGCCGAGCCATGCGGGCCCCTTGCTAATCGCGTAATCAAGGGAGGCCGCTAAACTGGCTTTACCTCCGATGAGGCAGAAATCAACGACATCGCTCCCTTCCGAAAGAACGAAGCGAAGGAATGCAGAGCACACCCCCCTTACACCCGAGGTCCACTGGAAGCTTCCATAATTTGTGTACGCTCCCGATGTCTTCCCGCGAATACAGGTGAGCGACCGAGGCAGCCCGTTGATTTGCACCTCAGTCTTGACCAGTTCAAGACGAGTTGAGCCTTCAAAGTGAAAAATGAAGCTGTTGACTTGCATAGTGATATCCCTCGGGAAGCTGTATCGAAGGAGAGGATGAACTAGTTGCTTCCTTTCACCATCCGGATGAGATTTCCGAGCCGAAATCGGAACTAGAGGCTGAAAAAGAGGGCAGCTTAACCGTCCTAGCGCTTCATTCGGTTAGCGAGCCCCTCAGAAATCACCGTGCAACCACCTGAAACCCATCTCTAATTCGGCTATCACCACCACGAAGCAGCGCACATTTAGCGCACTAAAACGACTCCTCATGGACGTAGGTAATCGGCTGCCGCGTTCGTTGGTGCAACATGACCTGCACAACATAGTACGAGTTACCAATCGAACACTCAAAGGTGTACGGCTTCCTGCAGCCAGTCCACGTAAAATTCTCAATCTCTGAGAGATTCAGCGACACGGGCTTCCGATCATCCTCCCTTCCTGCGCTCCCCTCTTGAGCCCGGGCAAAAGCTATCGCTCGAACAATCCAGCCAAACGCAACGAACGATCTGGATTTTGAAAACAGCTCC